>DATAXH010000116.1:0-5037 GCA_036266775.1 Candidatus Babeliales bacterium
TACAAAAAAAGCAGAACATATTGATGCTTTCGATGCGAGTAATAATATGATTGATTATGCAGAAAATAAATATTGTCTCATTCCTAATCTTTATTTTAAGCAATGTTTTGCGGAAGATTTCACAACAATCAAACGATACCAATTAGCTATTGCTCCATTTTGTATCCATTGGTTTAAAGATTACAAAAAAGCATTCCACAATATTCATACATCTCTGAAAAAAAATGGTGAATTTTTCGCGACCGTTTCCACCAGTAATAACCCCAAATCTTCCAATATTATTGCAGCCGAAACCATCATAGCCAAGTACCTTGGATTTCTTTCGCTCTTTAATATTAATCTCTTGGGTAGGAATTTACCATCTATCGAAACGTTACAAACAATGTTGAATGAAACTAACTTTGAAATTATGGACATCAAAGAAGAAGCTTTTAGTGGCCATATAAGCAAACATGAATTACAAGAAGGTTTATGGGTCTTAATTTCTGAGAGTCCACTATTAGACTGGATGCCTGATAAATTAGTTAAAACTTTTTTTGAATGGTATGTTGAGGAACATCTATCATATGTGCCTAAAATAGATGCTAATACTTTTATATATACTATTTTTACTACGGTAATTCATGCGCGCAAAAAATAACCTTCTTGCTATCTTTAAATGCATGGACTACAAAGAATTTTTACACCCAGATTATTGTATTCTGATGATATACCATCTTCTATTGCGTTGGTTATCAACAATGTTTTTTATTAACAGAAAAAGATAAAACCTCAAATTAAAACTTGTTATCAAAAAACTGAGTATAAAAATATTCAAGACCAATATCAGATGCGCCATTTTTCAGTTGATAATCGATAGTTGCCAAACAATGATGTGCATTACGCAACTCATCTAAACTATATGCTGACCAATCGCGATTAATAAACGAGAACGGCAATTTATATTGCGCTTTTTTCGCTTCAACAATTTTTTTCTGTTGCATCAATTCAGTATACACATACGCCCGCCACAATTGATCTGCCCAAAAACTTATCCAAAATGGTGGTAAGTACAGTTCTGACATATATGACCATTGACGGAAAAACGATCTGTTTTTTTTACCAAAAAAATACTGGCTTAAGGTAAACATCGAACTGGTCGGTTCAGCAAGATGTATCATCCATTGCGAAAAAAAATCATCACAATTTTTACCAAGTAATGCTTCATATTGCGCAAAAAAACATGCTTTATCTAATGATAATTGATCAGTGCGCATCACAAGTTCTGATGCGAACGCATTTTTATCAGACAGAGATGCACCATTCACCAAAAAACGAATCATGTAATAATCACGCGGTGCAAATTCTTGGGGCAATACAATCACGTGCATTATTTTTGTAGCAGATAATTCACCTATGGTATTATCAGCAAAAAAAATAATTTTATGCGGACCACTGTATGATCGCACATAATCTAACATCTCTTGTTGTTTTTTAACGGGCAATGCAGAAAATTGTTCAAGATAATAGGTTGTTGCACCAAAAAAAGATACCATTGATAACATCGCTTTAAGCGATGCTACATCAACAGTCGTACAATTAATGGATTCAATAGAACTACCATTTTTTTTCAAAAACGATAATAAATAATAAAAAAAAAGAAGTGGATATGTATTTCCAGAAAAACAAAATATTGTGCCTTGCGGTAACTGTTTTGTGGTGGAAATGTGCTCGAGAAAATTCCGTACAGTCATAATGATTTTTTCCAGCCGCTCGCCCTGAGTGTTTTACGAAGTGTAACATAGTAAAATGTATCGAAGGGTGCAATATAAAAAAGATTTTTTTAATTTCAATATTTTTCTTATCCGCATCCTTCGATACATTTTTTTGAGGACAAAAAAACACTCAGGACGAGCGGAATTGAAACTTTCGGACAAACTCTCTTACGATGATGATTGCTGGCGATTTCTTAAACTAAACATGGGAACACGCTCAACGAGCTCATCTTTTGTCACACTCTCTGTTTTAACCGAAGAAGAACTTTGAGCGAAAGAAGAATACAATGCAAATAGTTTTTGTGCACCGTGCTGCGCCATTGCACGTACCTCTTCAAAAGTATCCCATGAAAGAGGAGTAGTTTCAGCACCGCCTTGCATTTCAACTATTTTATCGGATTGTGTGATAACAAAATTAAAATCAGCTGTTGCAACACTATCTTCTTCGTAATTTAGATCAAGCAAAACATTGTCATTAACAACACCAACAGAAACGGCTGCTATAGAGTCTTTAATAATGGGATGCGCAATAAGGCGTGATTTCAACCACTGTTCTTGCGCCATCTTTAATGCAAGAAATGCACCAGAAATGGCTGCAGTTCGCGTACCGCCATCAGCTTGTAACACATCACAATCAATGGTAATCGTGCGCTCACCAATTGTTGATACATCAACAATTGATCGAAAACATCTACCAATAAAACGCGCAATTTCAACTGATCTACCATTTTTATGAGCCTGAGAACTCTCACGTTGCGTACGGGTTTCGGTTGACATTGGTAATAATGCATATTCTGCAGTTAACCAACCCATACCTTTGCCACGTAAAAACGGAGGAACACCATTTTGCAAAGAAACAGCACATAAAACTTTTGTTTTGCCCATTTCAAAAAGAACTGAGCCTGCGGCATATTCAAAAATACCGCGAGAAAAAGACACCGGTCGTAATTGATCCGGTGTCCGTTTATCATTTCTGATGATTTTCATAGAATCCATAACCACTCATGTATCTTATGATAATAACTTAAGACTTGTGCGACCAGTCACTTCATCATGATCGAGCACTTCTACTTTAACTTCATCATTAACTTTGAGTGTTTGCCCAAAATTTCTTTGAATCTCACGTGGCATATTAGAAACATGCACAAGACCATCAAGACCAGGAACAAGTTCAACAAAAGCACCAAAATCAGCAATGCGTCTTACTTTACCGTTAAAGATAGCGCCTTTTTCTATCTGACCTGCTAATGTTTTAACCCAACGAACAGCAAGATCAATTTGAGCTTCAGGTCCACCATAAATTTTTACAAGACCATCTGGTTCAATATCAATTGATGTGCCAGTTGTTTCAGTGATTTCACGAATTGTTTTACCACCAGAACCAATAATTGCACCAATTTTATCAGGAATAATGGTAAGGGTAATAACTTTTGGAACTAATGGAGAAAGTTCAGCTTTAGGAGCAGACATTACTTTACGCATTTCACCAAGAATATATAATCGTCCAATACGCGCTTGCTCCAAAGCTTGTTCAAATACATTGCGTGGCAAACCACCTTTATATTTCACATCCATCTGAATTGCAGTAATACCACTATCAGTACCAACAACTTTGAAATCCATCAATCCAAATGCATCTTCAAAACCAGAAATATCAGTTAGCGGTTGAAAATTTCCTGAATTTTTTTCTAAAAGTCCCATTGCAACGCCTGCAACCATTTTTTTAAGTGGAAAACCAGCATCCATCAATGCCATAGTTGTAGAGCATGCTGTTGCCATAGAAGAAGAACCATCAGATTCTAAAATATCTACAACCACACGTGTTGTATATGGAAAATCTTTTGGGGCTGGGCGTAAAAATTCAAACGATGAACGAGCTAAATATCCATGGCCTGTTTCACGTCGACTTGTACCGCGCATTGGCTTAACTTCACCGGTTGCAAAAGGAGGGAAATTATAATGCAACATAAACAAACCTTCATCAGGATTTTCTTGCATTAACGTATCAATTTTTTGTTCATCTTCACCGCTACCAAGTGTTACCGTTGCAAGAGCTTGAGTATTTCCACGTGTAAAGAGTGCTGATCCATGAGTACCAGGCAAAAGACCAACTTCAACAGAAATTGGGCGTACCGTTGTAAAATCGCGCCCATCAACACGTTTATTGGTCTTAAAGATCATAGCACTTAGTTTTTCTTGTAATTCATCATCAAGAATATAATTAATAACTGATTGCGGGGCTCCTGCTGCATCTATTTTTTCTTGATATTCAGCAGCAAATTCTTCTTTTAATGTATCGATAGCATCATAACGTTCATGTTTATCAGTGACGTTAACACGTTTAACGCGATCATCAGTTAAGAAAACACTTACTTCATTTTTCCATGTACCAAATTGATAGATATCTTCTACTGGAGTTTCTTGATAATGTAATGCTTTTTGAATCTCTTTTTGCCATGCAATTAATTTTTTAACTTTTTCATGTGCTTGAAACATAACATCAACAAAATCTTTTTCACTCAATTCATTGGTTGAACCTTCAACCATGACGATGCCTTCTTCTGTCCCTGCAACAACAATACGCATGTCAGATGCAAGTTGCTCTGGATGTGTTGGATTAAATAACCATTTTCCATTCACGCGTCCAATTTCTATAACACCAATCGGTCCTAAAAAAGGAATTTTTGAAATTGATAATGCAAGAGACGCAGCTAACAGAGAATTAGTATTAGGCGCATGTATTTTATCAACAGAATAAACAGTCGTAATAACTTGTAATTGATTAAAATAGTTGTACGGAAATAATGGACGAATGGCACGATCGATGAGACGACTTGTTAAAACTTCACGATCAGAAAGTTTGCCTTCCCGTTTAAAATATCCACCAGGAATTTTTCCCGCAGCTGAATACATTTCACGATATTCAGTTGTCAATGGTAAAAAACCAGGGAATTCTTTAGATGGAGCTGATGTTGCAGCGGCCAAAATAACTGTTCCACCTTGTTTAAATAACACTGAACCATCTGCTTGACGAGCTACTTTGCCAATCTCAACTTCAAATCCAAATTCTTCATTCTTAAACGTTCGTACCATTTCTAAGGGACCTATTCATAAAATTTTATTGTGCAAAACTGTGTTTTCCGATCATCCTGACTGTTTTTGCATGCAAAAACGTATCAAAGAATAAAAAAGTAGCTGCGATTGCAGCTACAAATTTTTACTTACGTAATCCAAGCTTTGCTACTAATTCTTTATACTTATTTTCATCAGTTTTTTGGATATA
>DATAXH010000117.1:0-3421 GCA_036266775.1 Candidatus Babeliales bacterium
TTTTTGTTAACATGATGTTCGCCAATTGCGCGCACCAATGTTTGCTCAAGTTCATGATGCGGTATGGAGCATAACATTTCAAAATTGCAATCAGATTTCCAGTTGCCCCAGCGATCAGGATGTGTCAGATAGTGATAATCATTGAGTAGTATAACAGTTGTGGTTCCGTACGCTCCGAGCACAGTTCCGGCGGCAATTTTGTAACGGTATTGCCAGAGTAATGTTTTGAGAAGATCTTTGGCATTGTTGTAATTGTCTTTGGTGAATGTTTCTTTTATTTTTTGTTGGATGGTAATTGCAAAATCTCTCATCTGTACTCCAACTGCATTAATTGTTGATGTTGTATTGGTAGTGAATGTTGGATTAACGGTGATTGGAATATGTGGCGAGATTGTAGGATTATTATTGAATGTTGGGCTGTTACCTGTGGGGTTGTGTGTTGCATGTGCATGTGCTTGTAGGAGGAATATGGAGAATAATAAAAATTTTGCTTTGTGTAGGTGCATGGAATAATCCTTTTTTGTGTTCGCACCCTTCGATACATTCTACTACGTTGCACTTTGTAGAACACTCAGGGCGAGCGGGTTGGTATATTGTTTTTCTTTTCCGCTCGTCCTGAGTGTTTTTTGTCTTCAAAAAATGTATCGAAGGATCAGGTTAATTATTTTTCTGGTTGTTAGCTATATTATATTCAGCTAACCATGATAAAAAAAGATGTTTGATAAAAAGATCACGTTCAAGGAGTTTTGTAACTTCATTTATTTTCGCATCATTCGTTGGAAAAACAGTCATCAAATGTAATTTTTTAATTGCGCCAGCAATGAGTAAATACCGTTTGCATCTTTTTATTTCTCCATCAATGGCATACATAAATGTTGTTAATGGATGTGCAAAATCAGTTGGTTTGTCTGCGTTGTAATATTGTTTATTAATTGTGCATAAAAGTTCATGAGTAAGATCTTTTTGTGGCGTTATACATAATTCTTCAAATGAACATTTTTGTTTCCAGTGTGCCCATGTTGTGCTTTGAAGCATGTGATAATAATCATGTAATAATAATGCGCTGATAGTAGCGTATGTTCCTAAAATTGTTGCACCGGTAATGTGATAACGATATTCCCACACCATATTTTTGATGCTGTTTTTGAGTAAATGATAATTTTCTGGTGTTGCGATGTTTTTAATTTTTTGAATGCATTGTAAAGTAATATCGCCAACTTTGACGCTGAAAGCGGAAGAATTGGCGATAGTAATTTGCGGATGAAGTTCGATTTGCGGAGTAATCGTGTTATAAATGTTATTTGTAGGCACTGTGGCTGTATTTTCGCACAAAGACAATGGTATACATTGCAGAGAAAAAAGAATAAAAGTAATTTTGAATATGTTATGCACGGAATCTTCCTTTTTTAATGAGATTTGTTATAAGATACTAACGTTTTTGATTGTTTGACAAGAGCAAAAATAGATAGGAAAAATATATGATAATGCGAGTAGTTACTTTTTTTGTTGATGAACTGTTATGGATGATGACATGGGGATCATATCAGTTAACTTTGGGACTTATTTTTTCATGGTTCTTTTTTATGCTTATGGGGCGCTTGCGTATGTTGCCAGCGCTTTTTTTAGTTGTAGGTTCATACGCTTTTGCCATTGTTGTTTATTTTGCATTTGTTTCACTATTGTTGATTAATTTTTTTCAATGGAAGTTTGTTGGTGGTGGCACGCCGAATGTGTACAATGCACTTGATGCATCATTGATTTTGGGCGGTATTTTATCAGTATTGCAATGGTTGTTTTATATGATTATTAATTTTTGGCGGTCGTTTCCTGTGGTGCATTTTTTTATTTTGTCATTAATTAGTAATTTGCTGGCTGCAGGATGTGCATCGTTTTTTATTAAAGTTATATTTTAACCTTCACTCAATATTTTTTTCGTCTCCTTTTTATAATCCTCCACCTGCGGCTGATCAAAAGGATTAACATTGAGTAAATAGCCAAGATACATAATTTCTATCATTTTAATTTGCATAAATTGACCGATATAATATGCAGATTTTTCAGGTATCATGCATGATACAAATGGACGTTCATCATTATGATATGCGCATTTTGTTCCTTCTAAAATTGCATCCATAATGCTGGTGAGTGGTTTCCCTTGAATATGGGGAACAAGTGGTTCAAATTCTGGAAATTCAGGAATATACATATCTGTTGTTGTGTTCCCGATAAAAATAAACGTGGTAAATCTGTTGTATGGTCCTGCTAAATAGAGTTGTGCAACGGAGTGCAAATCAGTGCTACCGATGGAAATGGTGGGCAAAACGCCAGTGTTAATTTTTTCATTTTTCCTGTTATATGCTTTCCCAACACTTTCTGCTGAAAGTTGACGGTACCACGCACCAAGACTTTCTAATGCAACTGAAAAAAGAAATGTATCATGAATAATGTAACCCCGTTGATACTGTGTTTCAATAAGCGCTGCACTCATTGCAGCAGGATTATTCTGTAACAATTTTTGTGTACTCAGCAAAAATCCACTTTGTGCTCCCATGCAGAGATTTTCAATATCAATATCCAAAAAACAGAGTGGAAATAGTCCTACTGCAGAAAAAACTGAATATCTTCCGCCAACATGTTGTGGAATTGCAAGGCGTGTAAATTCTTGTTGCTCTGCGAGTTTCCAGAGAGCAGAATCATGATCAGTTGTTGCGACTATAAAATCGTTATAATTGTATGGACGATGACCTTTGAGTATTTCAAGGAAAATTTCAAAATTAGCGATTGTTTCCGTGGTGGTGCCAGATTTGCTGATGACATTAATAATGATATTTTCCCCTTTTTCCAATTCTCGTTCAACGAGATGGGCAATATCATCAATATTGTCAGTATCCACGGTATCAACAAAATAAACATTGATATCATAATGTTCGTTATAAAATTTGCCTCGTATTGCCTCCAGGACCGCCATAGTGCCTAAATTTGATCCACCAATGCCAATGACAACTAACGTTGTGGGTTGATGAATTTTTGTTGCTTTAACCGTGGTGTGGATGTTTTTGATCAGTTCTTCATCAAAGGGGAGGTTTACCGATGCATAATCAGTATCATAATTATGCGTGCGAGCCTCATAAATACGTTCAATTTCATGCTGTAGCTTTGCTTGTAATGGTTGTAGGGCGTCATATGTAACAAGACAACTTTGCTCGTAGTCGAGATGGATACTCTTCATAGTTTTAAACCTTTTTTTGATTTCTTCTTCCGTTTACCCTGCCGTCTTCTCCTCCGCTCGTCCTGAGTGCCCCGTCAGGGGTGTATCGAAGGATAGCGAAGTAGAATGTATCGAAGGGTTTTATCACTATAAACACAATAGCCACAGATATGCAATAGTGCCATTTTATGGGCCGTTTTGCGCATAAAACGA
>DATAXH010000118.1:0-5236 GCA_036266775.1 Candidatus Babeliales bacterium
CATTATTGGTTTTTTAACGTGTGTTGCAATACCAACTAATGCATACGAATAGTCTGCAATATCTTTACCGAACTGATAAATTCGTTTAGCCGATTCATCATCAACAGTACCTTTATAAGGCTCATCAATAAGCACTAACATTGGATGTTTTGCATCTGATTTTCGTATATCATCTAACAATTCTGTCATCACTTTTTTCTCTGCCATAAATGTTGATAAACCATGCTCCAAATCTTCATGTGGTGCAAGACTTGTTCTAATGCTTGTCAATAATGCTTGTTGCGCATATTGTGCCGGGACAATTCCCCACGATTGCGCTAACACTGCTGCAATACCATAGGTTTTTAATATTGTCGATTTTCCACCGCCATTAGGGCCTGTGATGATAAATTTTTTAGGTTGGACGTCGCTCAACAATAAGTTATTAGTGACTGCACTATCAGATGGCAATAAAGGCAACCATGCATCATCGTAATGTAAAAATGGCATTGGAGATTCCACAAATTCTGGAAAACTAAAAACAACCTGTTCTTTTTGGCTCTCTTTATATAATCGGGCAATAGAACAATATGCATCAAGTAATGCAATTGAATGTAATAATGGAATCAATGATTGTTTCATTTGTTTAATATCCTGATGCATTGCTAAAACATGTCCGCGAGAATATAAATATCCTGGTTTTTGTAAAAAACGTTTAATTAATAATTTTTTAAAAAAAAGATCAATTATTCCATCATCATCTACATCAAAATAATTATTAAATTCTTCATTTTCTGATGTGATAAGTTTTTTCAAATCCATTATAGCATTAAAAAAGCGAGCTACCTCTGATACACGTTGCTGCAATTGATTCAAATCTCGGTTCATAGAAATAATACGTTTACCCACCGAAACAATAGCGTTCCCCCATTGATAATCAAACAATAATGTTGGAAGAGTAGCACCTATAATACCTCCTGGCATACCTGCGCTCATAACAACATTTTTCCAACTTTCTGGTATATAAGAAACACCCTCAAAAGAATAACCTCGAGATAATACAAGATATCTATCGTACCATGATCCTCTTCCACCATAAGCTTTTGCATAATCTTTAAGCGTATAACTTTCTTGAGGTTGTAATTGAGCAGGGTTCAAGGAATGCTGCAGTAAAGGAATTTCAAACCCAGCTTGTATGCCTTTCAATAGATCTAACTCTTTATGGTCTTTATTATATACCCATTCAGAAACTTCAATAGCTATCCCTCCAAGCGCCAATGCTGTTAAAAGATATTTACATGAATTAAACATTTCTACCGCTGTACTTGCATTCAATGCAATGCTGCTTTTATTCAATCCACCTAACCCAAAAGCTGAAAAATAAAATTGCTGACAATCCTGATCCAACAGATCATGTTTATCCCAATAAGCGAGCAATGATTGTTCACATCGTTTAATTTTTTCAAGTTTTTTTTGAAAAAGATTCATTGTATGAGGATTATTAATCAAAAAAGTAATAATTTCTTTACGTTTTTGGAGCTGTTTTTTATCAGCAATAGGATGCAAAAGTTTCACCAATCCCCATCTGCCAAAAGATGTTGTCGTGCGATCAAGAACAGTTACAAGACGATCAAGTTGTAATTCTTGCCATTCACGTTCACCAATAACAGATGGTGGCATTTTATAAACAACGCTATTTAAAACATGCTCAGCACGTTGACTCAAAGTCTCATCTGCTGAAATAGATTGAAAAAAAGAAAGAATCGATAACAACACCACCAACATAATCGTATACCCCTATACCCTAACTATAAAACCCGAGAAAGCTGCATTATAGGTAAGTATACCGCAAAAATGAGTGTTGTTACTAAAAATCCTAATAAAATAATAACCGTTGGTTGCAAAAAAAAGACAAATCGTCGCAACTGCTCATCTAATTTTTCATGATATACAGCCGCTGCGGCTTCAAAAGATTGGCCCAATGACCCCGTTTCTTCACCAATATGAATAATAGCTATAACTTCTGGTAAAAAGATTGATGATGTTGCCATTGCATGACTTAAAAGTTGCCCTGATGCAACATCATCAAGCAATGTCTCAAATTGGAATGTAATAACATCATACCCAACTGACTTGCTGATTATTGTAAGTCCTTCTTTAAGCGTAATACCACTTTTGACTAATAATGATAACGCTTGTAATGCCTGACTGATCTGATATTGCCATATCACACTACCAATAAATGACATTTTTATAACCAAGCTATTCCATATTTTTTTACCCGTATGTGAAAAATAATAATACACAACAAAAAAAGCGATTCCTACACCACCCACCAGATATACCATTGCAGAACTACAAACAAACTCACTCATGCGAAGCATAAAAGAAGTTAATGGCGGAAGTTCTTGTTGCAAAGAACTAAACATATCGGCAAAACGAGGAATAATAAAAACAAAAATGAAACAGGTAATTCCAATAAAAAACAACAATGTTAAAAGCGGCATTGCGAGAGCTGCACGAATACTTTTTCTAAATGCATATTGCTTATGAAAATAAAGTGCCACGTTTTCCATAGCACTCATGATATCACCAGATTCATAGCCAGCAGTTAACATAACCATGACAATAGGATCAAAAAATGAACTATATTTTTTCAAGGCCTGAACAAAAGGAACACCTTGCTGAATGTCATGGCTCATTGTAAAAAGAATATCGTACACGAGAGGATTATCTGATTGTTGAGCAACAATAGAAAATACTTTAGGCAATAGTAAACCAGCACGCAATAACTTTGCTTTTTGCTGAAATAAATTACCTTTGAGTTGTGCAGTAATTGGCCACAACAAAGATGGAGTATAGATAATTTTACAAGATAATAACGCCACACCCTGTTTTAAAAGTCTTTCTGATAAATCTTGTGATGAATGTGCTGCTTGTTTACCTTTTTTTGTTGTTCCAACATTGTCAACGCCAACCCATCTAAAATATGGCATACCTTAATTCCTATTGACTCATTATTTTTTTTACCCCATTTTTATTTCCCCAATTTCCGTTCTACTCCAATTGGGGTCCCCATTGGAATGTAATGGAAATGGGGGTCAAAACATATCCATTTGCCAATCAATACCTAAAAATTCTAAAAATTGATTAAATGTCATATCCATCTCAACTTTAATCCGCTTTTTTTGGGATTGCGCACCGGAAATTATAGATATTACATTTTGTGAAACACCCAATACTTTGGCAAGTGTTTTAATAAGTTCATTATTTGCTTTGCCTTGTTCAGCTGGACTTTTAAGATAACATTTTAAATTCCCCGACTTATCAATCGTCCAACTTTTTCTTCCTGAACTTGGAAAAACTTTTACATCAAATATAAATGGCATTTTCCCTCCCAATCGGTATGTTTCTAACGCTATATATACATTAACCTAGCCAAAAATTAATATACAATAGTTTAAAAAATGGTATATTTAAACGAAAAGATCATTAAGTTACTTGAAAAAATAGTAAATGGCAGTATCCTTTTGTATATATCAGCTTCTAGGAGAGATGGCTGAGCGGTCTAAAGCGCTTGCCTGCTAAGCAAGAGTCTGGGAAACCGGGCGCGAGGGTTCGAATCCCTCTCTCTCCACCAACCTTCGCCAAGGCTTCGGTTGGCGCGGCCAGTCTTTTTAAAGGATTGACCTACCAAATATCAAAAGAGATTGCTTACAAAAGCGAAGGTTGCCCTTCGTAGCTTTAGCGAAGTAGGGCAAAAAAAATAAAAGTCATTTGAAAAAATATATAAAATGTGCGTCTTCTTCAATGAATTAAGACGCATAAATTTTTTGAAATTTATATAGTTATTGTATGCGCCTCCTTCGACGAGCTCAGGATAAACTCCGCTCAGAGCTAGGGCGCATAAAGTTTTTGAAATTTATATAGTTATTGTACGCGCCCGTAGCTCAATTGGATAGAGCGTCAGACTACGGATCTGAAGGTTGCAGGTTCGACTCCTTCCGGGCGCGCCAGTCTTCGTTGCTTACGCAACTTCGTCTGGCTTACGCCGACATAAAAATAAGAAAAGTAAATTTTTCTTGTGGGTACCCAACCGCAGCGTTAGCGAAGGTAGGGTAAAAAGACGAACTTTTTTATTTGAAATTTTCTTGTATTTATAACGCATTGGAGAGATGGCAGAGTGGCCGAATGCGGCGGTCTTGAAAACCGTTATCCCGAGGGATCGGGATCGTGGGTTCGAATCCCACTCTCTCCTCCATACTTCGCTAAAGCTTCGTATGGCGCGGCCAGCTTTTTTAAAGGTTTGATATTATCAAAAAAAATTAATTTATTAGCAAAAAGCGAAGTATGCCCTTCGTAGCTTTAGCGAAGTAGGGCGAATCTAATTTCATTCAATTCTAACTCATCTCAATACAACAAAATATTCTCATATCTCGATACAATCATTTCAACTTTACGTAAATAAATTTATTACATAAGCTGAATTCATACTAAAAACATAGAAAGTAAAAAATGTTTATTAAGATATTTATGATATTATTTACCATTTTGAGCATATCTTCATTGAACTGCATGGAATCACAATCTTCCCCGAAAAAATCAAGCAAAGAAATGGTTAAAAAAAAGTCAAAATCAATACTCACTATGTCGCGTAAATCATCAAATGAAAAAAATGATGAAAGCCCTGCAATACATACACCACGAGAACATCCATTTATCATTGCTGCACATAATGCAATAGAATCTAAAAATTATAGCGCAATACAATTTTATCTCCGTAACCCTTATCTTGATCCCAATATAACAGATCAGCAAGGCTATTCAACGCTTCAAATTTTTATCAAAGAAAAATCACATCAAGGAGTAGAATTATTTCTTACAGATTACCGTGTGCATTTTAGATATAAAGATTTATATAAAGAAGAAAATACAAATCAACAACAAAAATATATTATCGATTATATTAATAAACATGATGAAGAAACAAGAGCACTATACCACAAAATATTCGCTCGATTCACCCTTGATATGGTTACAGATCAACAATGTAAAAATATGAAACCTTTTTATCAACATGGTCTGCTAACAGATACCGTTTTTGCCGGAACCATCCAAAAAATAAAAAATAAAATACAAAAAGATGCTATCACACAAATTGAACAACAAAATGAAAATGACGGAAACCCCGTCTTACCTGAATCAGCATGTCTGCCAGAATATGCCACTGATGAATTTATAGAAAAAAGAATATGGT
>DATAXH010000119.1:0-4498 GCA_036266775.1 Candidatus Babeliales bacterium
ATATTCTTTTTTGAAGATAAAGCATTAATAATAATTATATATCACTTCGAGAAGCGCCGGAGTATCGGTGAATAATGCATGTAATTCGATATATTCTCCCTTAAAATCTTTTTTATGCCAATAGCGCGTATAATTACCAAGATAATTGGTTGGTAAGGAAACATGCCAAATCCCTTTAATTTTTTTGCTTGTTTGTTGTGGTACATAACCAAATTCTTTTTCTTGTTCTTCAATTGTATCGATAATAAAAGAGGCAAAATAATCTGTTTTATTTTTTCTGACTTTGAGTTGAGTGGGAAGATGTGTTGATGCATCTTGCGTGTATGGATTATTGATTGTTTCTTTCATCATTTTTAATACCATTTCTTTACCAATTTTTTGAATTTTATGATAAACAATCATTTTTTCTATTTCATTGAGTTGGGTCGGAAAAAAGATATCTTTGTACATATTGTTGTTTGAATGGGCTGCAAATAAAAGAGTTACAGGTGGTAGTAATTTAATAAAGTTCAAAACGATTTCCTTTTTTATGAATTTTTAAAAAAGAGGTTTTTCTGCTTGGGCCATTCGTATCAAAATAAGATGTATGAGCTCAGAAGGCAATGGAAAAAAAATTGTATTTTTTTGTGTTACACAATGCAACAATATTATTTGTTGCAAAGGAATGCGTTTCCACCATTCGAGATATGCTAATTCTTTGTCTTTCTCCGTAGGAATTAATCTGTTAGGTATGACTTTTTCCATTATTGTTCTTTTTTGTTCGATGGTTAAATGAGGCGCTATGACGGTAATGCCCAATGGGGAATAACCGAGGAATTTAATATCGGAACGATAATAATTACCAGGGTGATCAATAATGATTTTACTATTTGTGTGATAGATGCAATGAAGCGTTCGTTTTTGTTCATTATATTGAAAAGCGTTATTTTTTTTGTTTTCTAAAGTGGTTTGTAAATGATCCCATTTTTTTTGGAGTTCAACAATATAGGAATGCTCGCTACCGTGATTGTTGAGAATAAAAAACAAGAAGAACAATATAATAATCATGAAGATCCCCCTTTTTTATAGAATCTATGATGCTTCATTGGAATTATATCGAATGGGAAGAGCAATTGTCACGATAAAAATTGACGAGAGCAGCCTTTATGCTATCATAAAAATAATATTGAGTTAATTCCTGCTTTTCAGGAGGTTTATTATGGAAATTACAGTTATCTGTGCCTAAAACGCACTTTTTTACATATCATGTATTAAGCATAAGTATATTTTGTTTATGCGATCTTATTTTTTTTATAATTCTTTAATTTTTTATGTCATTTAAAATATATGTCCCTTTGTGGTGGCTTTTTATAAAGTTTCGTTGAAGGAGTTTTGTATGCTTGTTCGGTTTAAGTATATTTTTTGTAGATTGGTTGCTACCAATTTGTGTATTGCGCGAGAACATATTTTTTCTCAAATTATTAATTTATATATCTGGACCAGTTGCACCTTAATAATCATGGGATATATTATGCAAAATTTTGGTCTTGCAACCAATTATGGTTGTTTTCAATTTGCATCGATTGTTGGGGTTGTTGCACTTTTTGAGGTGTATAATACAGCGGCACGAAACATTATGGATATTGATAATGATCGCGTCATTTCATATTATTTGACATTGCCAGCACGGCCATCAGTAATTCTTGCTGCGATGATTTGTTCATATGCAATCATTGGTTTATTGTTGACCATGGCTGTTTTACCGCTCGGTAAACTGTTTTTTTATAACAGTTTCAGTTTTGTTCACATCTCTTGGTTTAAATTTGTCATCACTGCTGTGTTGGCAAATATTTTTTTTGGAATATTTATGTTTGTAGTAGTCGCGAATGTTGGCACTATGTCTAAAATGAGAAATGTATGGTCACGCTTTATTTGGCCATTATGGGTTTTGGGTTGTTATCAATTTTCATGGAAAGCTCTCTATGCTGTATCAGTACCGCTTGCATATATTACGTTATGTAACCCTGTGTTATATGTTATGGAAGGAATGCGCGGAGTTTTATTACCTGATTTTGATTGTTTGCCGTGGGGATTATGCATTGCTGCGCTATGCTTTTTTATTATGGTTGGCTGGCAGTATGCATATTATAAAATGCAGCGGCTTTTGGATTTTGTATAGATAAGGAAATTTTATGAATAATGTTTTATTAAAAATAAAAAATATTAAAAAAAGATATGGTGCAAAAGAAGCTCTCAAAGGAGTTTCACTTGATATTTATAAAGGTGAAATTGTAGGGTTACTGGGTGTGAATGGCGCTGGAAAAACAACATTATCATCAATTATTGCAACATTACATCCACCAACAGAAGGTGATATTGAATGTGAAGGTGTATCAATTTATGATGACATTGCAACGTATCGTTATAAAATTGGATTTTGTCCTCAAAAACCAAATCTTGATCCTGCGTTAACCCTTGAACAAAATTTGCGCTTTTCTGGAAGTTATTATGGAATGACGGATGCAGAAATTACACAACGTCTTGATTTTTTAGTTAATCAATTTGGATTACAAGAATATCTATATCAAAAAGCAAATGTGTTATCGGGTGGGTATAAACAACGGTTTATGATTGCGCGTGCATTGATGCATAATCCGCAGCTTGTCATCTTGGATGAACCAACCGTTGGTCTTGATCCACATATCAGAAGGCAATTATGGCAGCAGATTAGAGATTTAAAGCAGCTGGGAGTTACCATCATTTTAACAACTCATTATCTTGATGAAGCTGAGCAACTTTCTGATCGCGTGTGTGTACTTGATAATGGTTTGATTAAATTGATTGATACGCCAGATAAATTAAAAGCTGATTTTAATATGGAAAATCTGGAAGATGTTTTCATCGCGCTCATGTCGGATACTATGTCAAGCGCGGAATAAAAAGGAAAATGTATGCATACGAGTGTTCTTCGGTTTTTTGATATTTTTTATAAATTAACTGCAACTCGTTTTTATATTGCACGTCAAGAGCTGTTTGGTAAAGTTATTAATCTTTATATTTGGGTATTTTGTTCATTAGTAGTGATGGGATACGTGATGCAAGCATTTGGTCTTTCTTCCAATTATGGGTGCTTTCAGTTGGCGACCATCATGGGTACTGTGGGATTGTTTGAAATATATGGTAATGCATTTCGATGTATGATTGACTTTGAAGGTGATCGCCATGTGAGTTATTTACTCACATTGCCAACACGACCAGCAGTAGTTTTGTGGAGCATGATAACATCATATATCTTAATGAGCCTTATATTAAACTGTTTTGTTTTACCCTTTGGTAAGTTAATTTTGTTTAATAGTTTTAATTTGACTGATGTTGCATGGATAAAATTTGCAATCATAACGATACTCGCAAATATTTTTTATGGAGTGTTTACTATCGCAGTCACCGCACATGTTGGTGCAATATCTAGGATGGAAAATGTGTGGACGCGCTTTATTTTTCCTCTGTGGTTTATGGGTGGTTTTCAATTTTCATGGGAATCAATTTATAATCTTTCTCAACCATTAGCATATGTTCTATTGGGCAATCCCATTTTGTATGTGATGGAAGGAACGCGTGCTGCATTGCTCGGACAAGAAGATTGTTTACCGTGGGGAATATGTTGTGTGGCATTGGCAGGATTTTCGATTGCATGTTGGTTTTATGCAAAATATAAAATGAAGCGGTTGCTTGATTTTGTCTAAAATCCCAGGGTTTTTATGTTAATCTTATAGTCGGCCAGTAGTTTAGCATGAAAAAATTATATAATTTACTGAGTTTTTGAAATTTGTTTAAAAAATATATACTATTCCAAGTATTGAAAATCTAAAAAATTTAGGTGCGTGCTCCTGTATAACATTCTTTCAATTGGTAGGATCCGGGGAACTAGTCACGGAAATAGGAGTTCGAATCTCCTATGTGGTACACACGCACCTGTCTCAATTCACCGGGAGTTATTACATGTTACATAAAATTATCAATGTATCTTTTGTTGCTGTTTTATTGTGGAGCAGTCAGATTGTCTATAGTAGCCAAAGTTATGGACAAAAGAACGTTGGAAAAGTAGGTGGTTTATTAGGAAGTTCACAAGATTTGCGTCATGCTACAGAAGAATTAAAACGTAAGATGCAAGCTCAACATGATAATATAAACTCAAAAGAAGAAAAGAAAGATATTCTAAATACTAATAATAATAGTAGCAATATCGTTTGCAAAAATGATTTGATTAAAAAAGTTCATTTATGTAATCGACATTCACGTTTGAAAATTCAAGGTTCCAATGATCGTATGGAAGTAACTGTATCTGGTGATGTAGAAAAAATAGAAGTAGAGTTTGAAAAAGACTCTAAAAATAATTATGCAAAAATATATTTACCATGGAATAGTAAGGCCCATATTTTCGTACAACCAACTGTTGAACATAATGAGATAGATCTTTATCCTTCTTGGTGTCATCGAAATGTAATAAATACAGGACAAA
>DATAXH010000120.1:0-9764 GCA_036266775.1 Candidatus Babeliales bacterium
TATCGATATATAATTGAGCATGAGCTGTTTTATCTTCATTATACCAAAAATTATAGTGGCCATTTAATCCAAAACCCAGTTCCCAGAAATGTCCGTTGCCTACCATTGGTTCAAATAAAAACTGTGCATGTGGTCGTAAACCAGTTGGTGCTGCAATTTGTCCATTAAATCCAACATGCCAATCGGGCTCAGCAAAAAAGTTCCACCCAAATCCGGTCCGAATTTCAGCAAGACGAGATTTAATAAGACGATCATTGCTCATTTTGGTATAGCGGAGTTCTTCAAAAGCGATGTTATCGGTATTTGGCACCGTAATGCCATTGACGAACGCAGTAAAACTATCAAGTAATAAATTGCGTGGCAATGTGTCAGGTGTGTAATAACCTTGTGCTGCATTATTAGTACCAGGATTCAGGATATTTTCTGTAATATTGATATCCCAACGTGAATGTGCAAAAGGTGCATGCAACCAAAAATAAACTCCTTTTGCCCATGCATCAAGACCAAGATAAAAACCAAAATCAAGGATAACGTTATCGATCACTGGTTTAAACTGTACGGTACTTTGAAAATCTGATGGTAAATAAAAGTAATCTGCAAGTAAATCCTGCGGTCCACGATTATTGACTTGCGAACCAGAAACGGTTAAATGCTGAGCGCATCCATTACCGGTGAGGTTGTTGCCAAAAAGTGTGCGCGTGATGGCATTGCTATTAAATGTTTCACTGTATTCAGGGGTTACGCTGATTGCACCATACACAATGTCCGGTGAACTATCTTTATTAATATAATTTGTCCAGCCTGCAAGATCACGTGCAGCGTTACGAGAAATGGATCGTCCATTAAAAAAAGTTGCTACCTGCTGTTCTGTATAGGTAAAAGATGGAAGTGCAATAGTAAGTGCGAGAATGGAAAGATGTTTCATTTTCATTTTTTGCCTTTCTATTGGGTTCGCCGTAGCGAAGAATGAAGCGAAGGAGGACGTTGAGTAATACAGTATTAGCAATAACAGAACTGGATAAAAAAAGGCAATGATCATAAAATTACTGTTTATTGAGGCCAGTAAGTGAACATCATATGTCCATTTTCAGGATTAAATGTTCCTTTAAATCCAAGGTCTTTATAAATACGTTGTGCATGAACATTATCAGTATCTGTCCATATGGTAATATGGCTCGCGCCTATTGAAAATAGCTCTTTCATAGCACATTGCATTAATGCTTTACCATATCCTTTACCCCGAAAATTTTCTCCAACAGCCAAAAGAAGAAGTTGTCCTTTTTGTGGTTTTTCTATGTAGTAAGCAGCAAATCCGGCAAGTTTGTTATTTTCATGCAATACTTTAATATGTAATGATCCAAAATTTTTAGGATTAGTATCATAGCTGCGATGTTTAAGCATAAAAGCAGGTAAAGTTTTATCGGTGTCTTCAGTAAGTCTATCCCAATTTTTTTCAAATAAAGTTAATATTGGCTTGGTATCATGTTGAGGATTAAAATTACAGATTTTTGTATTGATAGTTTGACTACTGATGCAGAGCGATGGCGATAATAATAATGAAATTAATGATACTTTTTTTGAAATAGTCATAATACTCCCCCCTAATTTTTTGAGTATTAAAATAGTTATTTCATATATAATTGTATAGATTTAATTTCTATTGCGTCAATGGTATTGATTATTTTGTTTTATCAAAACACAAATTGAATTTGTTAAAAGTAAAATAAAAAGGCTGATTTTTATTCAGCCTTTTATCCAATTTAAATGATTAATGCGACTGCATTAATCAAACGATACGCCGCCTTTTACAAATATTGCCCACTCAGAAAGCGCAGCACTAATGCCATCGCACATATTATCATTATTATTGTTACCGTTATTGCCAAATTCAGCGTCAAAACCGATGCCAAGATATGGAATCCAATCTTCACGGTCTATCCATGTATAACTGAAGTGACTAAATATTTTGTTAGATGAACCGCGTGTTTCTGCGCCTTCTATATTAAGATCGGTAACACTAATGAATATTGGTTGAATTGATGTTTGTACTTGAGGGCCAGTGATGCTACCCGCATGAATAATTGCAGAACCCAACCCATCTCCTGTTTGAGCAAACTGTGCATTATCAACACCAGGATTGGTAATAGCAGGCATAGCATCTGTTGCTTTTGGAATATTAGTGCCTTGATGAATTGTTGCGCCAGTTCCTGAGGATGATGTTCCACCCATTTCTGTACCGGATAATGGAACAACAAGAATATTTCCAGGACTGCCTGGTTGAGCAAAACCAAATGTTTGCGCATCACCTTTTAAAGCCCACATATTTTCAGGAAATACTGGTGCATTGTCACAATCAGTCAAATCAATATCTTCATGTGACATTCCCCAATAGTTATACCCAAGATCAAATGAAAAACCGTGATAGGTATAATTGAGCATTGCAACAATATCACCTTGCACTCCAATACTGACGTTAACATGACGAGTGCTAAAGTTTGCTACCGGAGAATATTCTGAATTAAATTGTGATGATGCTTGTGTTACGGTGCCGGGACCTTCATTGGGTTCTGTATTACCAAAAAGATTTTGAGTTGGTTTAAGATTCATTTTTTCTGCAAGCATGTAACGACTATTTGGTTTGCCGATAAGATCAAATGTGCGTTGTTGTGATGCGTTAAATAAGTGAGTAACATCAGCTTCAAAAATAAAATCAAGATGTTGTTCATCATCTTGACTACGCCACATTGTCCAATGCGCGCTTAAACCAAGACCAAGTTCCCAATGTTTACCATTCCCCACGTACGGTTCAAAAAGAAATTCTCCGTTAGGACGACTGCCAGTTGGTGCAGCTGCTTGGATATTAAATCCAACATGATAATCTTCATGAAGATAATTCCATCCCAGTTCACCACGTAAATCAGCAAATCCAGTGATGCTGCGTTTATGATCAGCTATTTTTGCTCTGAGTAAAGGATCTACGGTAATTCCTGGTACAATAACGGCGGTGCAGCCATTAAAAAAAGAGAGTGCTGATGGAAGTAAAATATCGGTTGGAACTTCATTTGCGCTGAAAAAACCTGGTGCATAGCCAATAGTTCCCGGTTGTTCTATTGTTTCACATGGATGTAAACTTGTTTTGTTGTTAACAACAGGTCCATAGATTCTGAAATACATACCTTTGACCCATTCATCAAGTCCTACATAAAGATAAAAATCGACAAGGAAATCTTGTAGTTTAGGTTCAAAAGTTATAACGCTTTTGAAATCTCGTGGTAGATAAAAGTTTTCTGCCATCCATTCAAATGGAGCTCGGTTTGGTACAAGTGAACCAGAAATGACGAGTGCTTTATTGCATTCATTATTACAATCATTTGGTGCGATTGTATTAATTAAACTTGATCCAAAAAAAACTTCAGCAAGTTTATAATTATCAAATGTTTGATCATATTGTGGTGTTACATTGAATGTGCCATAAAATGATTCCATATCATGAAGGTAAACATGATGGCTTGTGGTGCCCACTAATTTGCGTGGTACATTTCTACTCTGTGAACGCCATTGCACAAATGGTGCGACGCGAAATTCTGTGTTTACATTAGAACAACATTCTGCGTGCAATCCGATATATGGGATTGCAGTTAATAACAGTAATTTTTGTGATATTTTTCTCTTCATACTCTCAACTCCTTGAACATGTGATACATATATTTCTTATGTGCATAATATAGTACGAATGCATCATTTTTGTAAAGGAGAGAAGTCTCAAAGTGCGCTCGAAGATATCCTTTTGCCCCAATTTCCACTTTGTTCCAATCGGGGTCCCCATCAAGAGAATTCGAAGATGGGGTAAGCTGACGAGCGCGAAGTTTTTCTTTAACGGGGTCCCCAACTGAAGCAAAGCGTAGGTTGGGGTTGAAGCAAAAAGACCCAGCTTTCGCTGAGTCTTTTTGAGTATTCGTTTTTTTGTTTGCTTTGTTAAGATAAATTACTTAACAGTACAACAATAATGAGCATTCATCATTAATGGAATGAGAATCCACCTTTGATTTCAACACCCCATTGAGACAGTGCACATTTTTTACAGCTGTTGCAATCATTATTGTTAGTTGTTGTTGTTACCGGAGTTGTTGGTGTTACGTTGCAATCATTATCTCCACAATGGTTACCAAATTCACCACTCGCACCAATACCTACATAAGGAACCCATCTGTCAGAACAGTCTGTCCATGTGTAAGCGAAGTGAGTGAATACTTTGTTTGAAAGTCCACGTTGTTTAGCACCTTCCACATCAAGATCATCAATAGAGATGAATACTGGTGTAGAAGAAGTGTTGATAGGTGTAGTGGTACCAAATACAAATAAAGGACCTGGGTTTGCTGATCCAGTAGCAGCTACCGCAGCTATTGGAGTATCAATGCCAGGGTTTGTGAGCGGATTACCTACGGGTGATGCCGCGTTTGCAGCTACAGCATTAGTACCAGTAAAGATTGTCGCCATATTTTCTGTTGCACCAAGGCCATATCCAAATACAGTTCCTGCAGCATCAGTGTTGTAACCAGCTATGCTCGCATCGCCTTTAAGCGCCATATTTGTAGGGAATGGGAATATTATAGGGTTGCAGTTGTCATTGTTGTTATTGCAAATGTCATCGCAAGAAATGCTGATATTTGAGCATGAAAGAGCCCAGAAGTTATATCCAAGATCCCATGAGAAGTTACGATGTGTATAGTTGAACATTGCAACTAAATCAGCTTGTACGCCAAAACCTACATTAACTTCACGAGTACTGAAGTTTGCAACTGGCATATAAAGACCTTGTCCTGCGTTAACATTAAATGTTGGATTATTGGGATTAAGTTGGAAAGTTGCTGCAGGAGCTGTTAATTGTTCAGCAAGCATGTAACGGCTGAGTGGTTTACCTTTAAGATCAAAGGTCATTTTTTGTTTTGCTTTGAATAAGTGAGTTATATCAGCTTCAAAAACAAAATTGAATGATCTATCACCATCTTCACTGTTCCACATCATCCAGCTTGCGCCAATACCACCACCAAGTTCCCAATGCTTACCGTTACCAACATATGATGGTAAGAGGAATTCAGCATTTGGACGTGTGCCTGTTGGAGCAGCTGCTTGAATGTTCAATAAGAAACGGTATCTGTCTGCAATGTAATTCCATCCGAATTCACCACGAAGTTCAGCAAATCCTGTTTTGTGGTGTGAGAATCCATCACATTCATTGTTGCAGTTATTGTTATTCATGTTGTTATTAAGATTGCAATCAGAGAATTTTGCAAATTTAAGTGGTTGGACTACAACAGCATCTTGACCAGGGTATGCTGGAAGCTGGCATCCACCAAAGAAGTTGAGTGCGCTTTTGAAAAGGGATGTGTTTGGCACATCTGTATCTGGATCAAAAAATCCTTGAGGATATGATCCTGCTGCTGTTCCTGGATTGATGATATTTTCGTTTGTACGTAAGCTTGATTTGTTCCAAACAACTGGTCCGTATAATCTGAAGTAAAGACCATTTACCCATCTATCAAGTCCAACAAACAAGTTGAAATCTAAAATAACGCTTTGAACTCTTGGGCTGAATGAAATAGCGCTTTTGAAATCACGTGGAAGAAGGAAGTTTTCTGCATCTAGTTCAGTGATAGCTCTTCCTGTTCCAAGACCATTTGCGCCGAGACCAGAAATGACGAGAGTGCTATCGCATGCATTGTCGTTATTGCAACAACCATTAGCAGTTGTTGTAGTAGTAGTTACTGCAGGTGCATTTACTAAGCTATCACCAAAAAGACAACGAGCGATATTTTGAGGACGGAAAGATTGGTCATATTCTAATGTTACGTTGAATGTACCGTAGGTATCATCCATGTCGCCTTGGTAGACTGCAAAGCTTGTTGTACCTTCTAACTTACGAGCTTGGTTTCTACCTTGTGAACGCCATTGAATAAATGGTATAACACAGCTATTATTACCATTATCATTGTTATTGCAGCAGGCAGCAAGAATGCTGGTTGCGGTTGCTGCACTACAGAGCACAGCTAATGAAAACAATTTTAAATATTGTTTCATATTAAACTCCTTTTACTCATTACATAATCTAGATATCTTTTTGTGAATTGGTTTTTATGTTTTTATTTTTTAAAAACACAAAATATAAGAGCGATTATTATTTTATTTGTGCGATTTCTCCTTTCTTTGAATTACGTTATTTATTTTTTTATTCAATCATATTCTTGTATCACTGTACAATATAGTATCGTCAGATCTAAATTGTAAAGAAAAATTATAAGAATTTATGCTGTGGAACGACTTTTACAGGTTTAAAAATAATAAAAACCCTTTATTTACTAGGTTATTTTTATAAAATTTTTTATATTTCACCATGGGGTGAAGATTTCAGGAAGATAGAAAAAGTACTTTTTTTTTATAAAATTTTTTAAAGGAGTTTTACAATGAATAGATTTTTTTTAAATAAAAATAGGTTGTTATGGTGTATTGGGGCTACTTTTTATTGCGGTGTTATTATTTTTGTGATGATTACTCTTGTATCATACAATCCTACTGATAGTTCTTGGTTGTATGTTTCTACTGATCCAGAAGTTGTTTCTAACTATGGAGGATTTTTGGGAGCACAACTTGCTGCATACTTGTTTTATCTGTTGGGAGGAGCATCTTTTTTACTGTTTATTCCTTTGATTATTCTTGGTTGGATTATTTTTGTGAAGAAAACAATTCAACATGATTGGGAACGGTTGTGTGCTTCTTTATATATAGTATTTGTTGGGGCGGCATTACTTGCGACATATTATATTGATTGTGCAGTAAGTCCTTATCCGGGTGGTTTGTTAGGGTTGCGTGGTGCACAGATATTGTTACATTATTTTGATCCCCTTGGACGTATACTTTTTTTATATAGTACTTTGTGTGCAAGTATTATTCTTATATTTCAGTGGTCATTTATGTGTGTAGTGCAACTTGGTATGTATGCAACAGTTCAATTATATCTGTTGATGAAAAAATATCGGGTAGCACATATAATAGCTCGCGTTATTGGAAAGTGTGCATATGTACTGTCTGTTCGATTTCCCATTGTTGTAACGCAATTTGTTGTATCACTACTGAATGGAACAGTGTTTGACACCGCAGGTATGCTCCATCCGGAAGATGAATATACATTTGCAGATGATAATGATTTTTCCCGTTCATCAGAGTTGTGGCAAGATAATACATTTGAAGGGTCTCATGTTACTGACTCATATAATTATAATGATATTAAAATTAATTACGCTATTGTCTCTCTTTCTTCGAGCGCTCCAAGATATCCTTCGACAGGCTCCCTACTTCGCCCCATCCTTCGCTCAAAGCTTCGGAGGACACGGCAAGGCTTCGTCGGGCAGGCAGGACGAGCGCAAGAGAATGAAATACGTAAATTAAAAAATGAAATAGTTTATTTGGTAATATCATTACCACCTCAAATATTGTTGCAAAAGAATCACGTTCAGTCCGAACATAAACATACAAATTCAACTCCTGCGCATACAATAAAAAAATCTAAAACAACACCAACATTAACCAAAAAAGCTCCACAGTATGCATTGCCACACATGGATATTTTTATTGCTGAAAAACATAGTCAAGATGATCGCAATATAGAAAAAGAGTTGCAAGAACGCGCACAAGTTCTTCAGGATAAATTAAAACGGTTTGGGGTTAATGGTGAAGTTGTTGCTATCAAACGAGGACCTGTTGTAACAGTTTTTGAATATCAACCTGATATTGATACAAAATTAAGTAAAATTATTGTACTTGAAGATGATCTTGCAATGGCTTTGCAAGCAATGAGCATTCGTATTATTGCACCAATACCAGGAAGATCGGTTGTTGGTTTTGAAGTTTCTAATACAACGCGTCATGATGTTCTCTTTTCTCAAATCACTCGATCACCTGCATATACGCAATTTTCAGGAAGTTTGCCGTTAGTGCTTGGTAAAGATACCATTGGCGATGCAGTTGTTGTTGATTTGGCACGTATGCCACATTTATTGATTGCAGGATCAACTGGATCGGGAAAATCGGTTGCGCTTAATGCTGTGTTAATTAGTTTATTGTGTAAACTAAGTCCCGATGAACTGAAACTTATTTTAATAGATCCGAAACGTTTAGAATTTGCCGCATTTACTGATATTGCCCATTTACTGTTCCCTATTGTAACAAGTCCGGTGTATGCAGCTCCCGTGTTGCGTTGGGTTGTACAAGAGATGGAAGAGCGGTATGAAAACATGGCGCAATGTGGTGCGCGTAATATTAATGATTACAATGAACGCATTCGCATTCAGGATGAGCGCGATAAAGAGTCAAAACCTTTTCCATATATTGTTGTTGTCATTGATGAATTAGCAGATTTAATGATTACCGCAGGACGTGATATAGAAGATCTCATTACGCGTATCACGCAAATGGCGCGTGCAGCAGGAATCCATATGATTGTTGCAACACAGCGGCCGTCAGTGGATGTTATTACCGGTCTTATTAAAGCGAATTTCCCAAGCAGGATATCCTTCAGAGTTGCATCCCGTATTGATTCCCGGACTATTTTGGATACCATGGGAGCTGATCGTTTATTAGGAAGAGGTGATATGTTGTTTCTTGATGCAGCAACATCGCAACTGAAACGAGTTCATGGTGCATATGTTTCTGATAAAGAGATTGAACAAGTTGCAGATCATATTCGTGCGCAAAAAAAAGTGGAATACCTTGATATGCAACAAGTAACCGCATTGCAAGGGCAAGATATGGCAACAATAGATGATGTATTGTATAAAGATGTTCGCGAATTTTTGGGTGAGATAGATGAAGTTTCCATTTCACTTTTACAGCGAAAATTTAGAATTGGATATAATAGATCAGCACGGATCATTGAAATGTTAGAAGCGCAAGGACTTATTATGCCGCAGGATGGTGGTAAAACAAGAAAAGTCATTCGTTAGGCTTGCTTTACGAAGCTTTAGCGAACTAGAGTTGACAAATGTGCAAAAAAAAGAGATCTTAATCCCATTAAATTCGTTATTTATGTGGTTTTTTTCTTATGAAAAAAAGATAGAAAAATATAGCGGGGTATTATCAATGCGATTTGATAAATCTTTTGTAATTCAAACATTGCCTGAAGCATCAATTGTATGCGGGCATTTTCCAGAGAACGCAACATTCTCTATTGATTCACGTTCGGTCCAAGAAGGTGATATTTTTGTTGCTTTAAAAGGTATTGCGTTTGATGGGCATGATTTTGTTGCGCAAGCATTTGTAAATGGTGCTGCGGGAGCAATTATTGCAGAATCAAAAAAAGATATTTTAAAAACAATAAAAGATGTCGACAACAAACTTGTTCTTGCAGTTAAAGATCCTCTTGCAGCACTTATTAAGTTTGCATCAGCATGGCGTTTACAATTTTCTTATCCGGTTATTGCAATTACTGGATCGGTAGGAAAAACATCTACTAAAGAGATGCTTGCTCAAATTATGACATATGCACAAAAAAAATATCTTGTTTCGTACGGCAATCAAAATACAAAAATTGGACTTGCGCTTAATATGTTACGTATGAGAGCAGATCATGAATTAGCTATTTTTGAAGTTGGTATTAGTAAGCGTGGTGAAATGGCTGAATTGGCAAAATTGCTTAATCCAACTTCAGCAGTGATTACTAATATTGGTCATCAACATATGGATGGGCTTGGATCTTTGCATGATATTGCGCT
>DATAXH010000121.1:0-4956 GCA_036266775.1 Candidatus Babeliales bacterium
AATGAGCATACATGCAATGAATTGTTACGTATCACAGAGCGACTATTGCGTGAAAAAAATATGCCTGCCGATGGAACATCCTTACCATTAACTGCACTCATGGATGCTTCTCAAAATAATGATAAACCATTTGCATATCTATTATTGCAATATGACGCAAAGCCTTACAAAAGACATGGTGATTATTCTTTTGAAAAAAACTCATTTGAAATGGAAAAAGGTGAACCAAAAGGTTGGTTGAAGCGTATGGTTAAAAGCAATAATTTATTTAAATATTGGTCATTCACAAACTATACGAGTACCACACTGCCGCCAAAAGCAGTACAACTCATTATGCGTACTATACAACAATTACATTACCATTATGATATTAAAAAAAATCGTTTATTCGATATTGCACAAAAACGCAATGACATAAAAAAACAGGTGCATAAGAATGCATTCAGTGATTTCCAAAAAAATAATAATTTAATCTTGAATGAAGATGGCACCTGTCGTTTGCGCTTTACAACATATACAATTAATTTAAAAGGTCTTTTGGAAAATAATGGTGAATATAATGATCTCTTACAACAAGCACGCCGTTTATTACAAAAAGGTTTTCTTCCTGATTTCCGCCAAAAAAATACAGAAAAAACTCCATTAATGCTCGCTGCTGCAAACCAGGATGAACAACTTACACAATTATTATTAGAATTTAGCGCAAATCCTTGTCTAGAAAGCTGTAATGATTCTAAAAAACAGAACGCATTCGATTATGCGCAACAAAGCAATTGGTTCAGAAAAAGGGCAATTACATCTGGACCGGGAAAAGCTATTTCCAAATATTTATTGCTCAAAAATTATATATCCAGTGGATATATGCTTCCAACAGACGTAGCGTTATTAATCATGCAAATGTACTACAAGAGATATTATGCATAAACAGATATTTTTTTTATTGTTACTTACCGCAACAACAGTATCGCATGGAATGAAAAGACAAAACATTATCCAAAATAATAATCATAATGATAATAACAATGATGCACTTAAATCAGCCGTACTCAATCTTCTGTGTACTGATCTTCTGCCCCAATTTACTACAAGCATCTACACTGCTCACAATTATCAACCATGTAGCATAAAAAAAACTATTCGATCCCTCTCTGATGCCAACAGATTTTTTCATAATTATTTTGCGCAAGAAAAAGTTCAACAAGAACTAATTGATCTGTACATTACTCATAATAATTCCAACACAAGAGATATTGCACGTGATTTAAAATGTCGCACAATTTATACCAAAATAAAACGACTCACTCATATTGTTCGGGATAAAGAAAAAGAATTGAATGAAGATCATCTTACAGACCCTTGGTATCTCAATATCACTACCACTTATCATAAAAAAACATCTTACCATGAAAACTATAATGAGTTTCAATATTCTGTTCCCCGATCATTGCTCTATATAGCCATTGATTGTTGGCAACTCGAAAAAGCAATCAATATACTTAATCATGCACAACAATTATCTTTTAATTATAGCCAAGAACAAAACCCTTTATGGTTGATTGTGTCTCAACGTAATTTATCACAGGAAACTAATACAGAAGAATACAATCAATTATTAGCTATTGCACGTCTGTTATTAACAAAAAAAATTCTTATTGATGGTCGAAATAATAACAATCAAGATACTCCTTTAATGTATGCGACTAAGTGCCAAGATAAAGAGCTGGTCCAATTATTACTGACTTATAACGCCAATCTTTATCTTGAAAGTTATAATGAAGATATACATGAAATGGAAAATGCTTTTGATATTGAACCCGAACAAGGCTGGCTCCAAAAAATAATTGATGAAGTGGAACAAGCGAAAAATTTAAAAGCGATAGAATCAACATGAACAAAAAAATAAGCATATTTTTACTCCTCATCACAACATTATCGCACGGCATGGAAAAAATGTATGATGAAAACTGTGATGAAAAAACAGCACAAAAAAATATAAATGAATATGCCACAACTCATCAAAAGTCTCATGATGTAGCAGCCATAGCACTCATGCAAACAAATGACCACTACAAACAAATCTATGAAAAAATAGATCACTTATTTGATATTGCTGATGATCCCAATCAGCAATTTACCGAAGAAGATTTAAGTGACTCTTGGTATGTTAATGCAACTTGTGGAAAGGAAACATTATTGTCTTGTACATACCAAGTAAATCTATCTTGTATTCAACTACAAAAGATAAAAACTTTAATAGATGCTGGAGTGGATGTTAGAAACAGTATCAATAACAGTTTACTTAACAGAATATGTCACCATAGAAAAGAAAAAATTGGAAGTATCAAAAGTATATCATTGATGTATAAAAATCTGCCTGGACTCAATGATAAAAGCTTAAATTTGTTAAAAGATCTCTCTGCACCAACTGTCCAACTTGAAGAATTTCAACTCAAACAATTATTAACGATTGCAAACCTATTATTAGAGCATGGGGCTGATCCAAATTTTCAACTCTCAGATGAACATAACAGTCCATTGATCGAAGCAGTCGCTTATAGCATCGATAAAGAATATGCGCACTTATTAGTATGGTATAATGCAGATCCTTGTAAAATTGTAGTGAGTCCAATTTGTTGTGGATATACCTATGAGCGTAAATGCAGTGCCTTTGACTTAGAAACAACTGGTTGGCTCAAAAAAGTAGTTGATGAAAAGCAACAAACAATTTTTAAATGTTGGTTATTCAAACAGCATGATTTTGGGGAATTAACATTACTTCAAGATATAATGTCTTTCATCAGATACAAAATATGGGAAGTTGGTAAAAATTCATTTAAAGCAGTTCAATCAGAAAAAATAATATGAACAAAAAAATAATTATTTCTCTGCTTATCATCGCGAATACAACATGCCATGGAATGGAACTCACTCCGAACAACATACAGACTTTATCCCACTTTACCAAACAGTTGTGTGCTGAACACCATTATAATCCTCATTCCCTCAAAAATGATATCCGTGCTCTTTATGAAACTAATACATTTTTTCATGATTATTATGCTCAAGAAGAAGTGCAACAAAACATTATTAAACGATGCGCATATTATCATTATTCAAATGGCAGTAGTAGTAAGTTAAATTACTATGCAAATGACAAAGATTTTGCGGGTTATTTACAATGTCGTGCAGTACAAAAAAAAATAGAACGGTTTATAAATATCGCTCGAAGCGAAAAATTAAAATTTAATGAAGATGACCTCAAAGAAACATGGTATCTTACCCTCACTTCAAATCGTAACGATAACTATAACTATTCTCATACTTACAAAAAAGATATATCCCTATTAGGTATCGCGCTTCACTATCGCAATTTTAAAGCGGTACACAACATATTAGATTATGTACAACAACTAGATTTTTATTACGGTGATCTTTATGAACTTACTCAAATGATGTACTTTGAATGTGATTCTCAATGTCTTCCTATTGCTCAGAAAATAGTATCAAAAAAAGCTCCTTCTATGGATAGTACAGATAAACGTCACGGCTATTCAGCTTTACTTAAGATGGTTGAATTAGAAGATGAAAAACTTACTCGCTTTTTTTTGGAAAACGGTATAAATCCTTATGCACGACCTTCTAATACCCCTCATCTATTCTATAGTTCAATTTTTGATTGTAATGATTCACCTATATGTATACATATTCCTCGTATTTGGTTTCAGGAAATAGTTACTCAAATTGAAGAAACCAGAGCTCCTTTAAAATACTGGCTACTCAAAAATTATACACCCGATGGATATCCCATCATTCCACAAGAACTAGCATTATTGATTATTTACACACTTAAAACAACTCTGTCACAAATTGATCAATCTGTTTTGAAGTAACCGTATCACCCATATCGCGGTAAAATTTTTCATCATATTCACGTGTTTGCACAACCACGGGCATTGTAATTGCATGACCAAGCAACAGTGCCTGTTTTTTTGTATCAAGCGAAGCCAAAATTGATCGCAATGCAGTTGCACCGCTCACGCCAGTCAGCACCGCTTGAATATCCTTTTCATCATTCAATTGCGCAACAATTTTGGTACCAATTTGTGAAATAATTTCTTGATCAATACCTGATGGCCTTTGATCAACAACAAGTAATGAGACATAATATTTACGCATTTCCCGCGCAATCACTCCAAAAATAGTTTGGCGAGCTGCTTGTGGATTTAAAAATTTATGCGCTTCTTCAATGGTGATTAACAATTTTTTTGGCTCATCTTCTTTGCGTTGAGACCCTAAAAATTTTTCTGTTTTTGCAACGTACTGTGAATGAATACGACGAGAAATAATATTGGCGATTAACAAATAGACAAACGTAGAAGTGTAATTACCAAACTCAACAATGATATTGATCCCTTTATCAATAAATTCCATCATCTGATCAATCACTTCCACATGTGCGCCTTTATGCATCGGTTTAAAAAATGGTAATCGCTCAATGCGTTTTAATTTTCTATACAATGCAGCGATTGATTCTGGATGTGCGCCAATTGATTGTGCAAACTCTTTTAGATTTTCACCTTGATTTAAGAGCACATACAACCAATCTTGTTTATATTGCCCTACGATTAAATATGCAGCCTCAATAGCAGTCGAATGCAAATTCAACTCATCTTGCAAAGAAAGAATATCCTCCACCTGAATTGAACTATATGATAATACAATTTCCACATCAGGGCTTCCGCCACGTCTGCGTGTGGAGTCTGGATCTAATGAAAATATAGCAACACGATCAGAAAAAAGTGTTTTAAGACCTTTTACAAATGATTGATGTTCTGATTCTTTACGAGCCTGCAAACCATATTCACTATGCATATCAAAAATAAGATTGATCGCTTTATCATTTTTAATAAGACCTGCAAGCACTAAACGGGTGATAAATGTTTTTCCCGTACCAGT
>DATAXH010000122.1:0-5237 GCA_036266775.1 Candidatus Babeliales bacterium
AAGGCTTCCTCCTTCGCATAAAGCTTCGGAGGACACGGTCGGCAGGCACGGCAAGTTCTCAAGGCAGGTGTTTACTGCTGAGCTTGACGAAGTATCAGGACGAGCGCAATCAGATCACTTTTAAAGATAAGTTTATATATCAATTCATTCCTACCATAGCATACTTATTATTTAGCGTGCAACTTCCTCTAATTCATGCAATGCAACAAGATGATCTGATTGCTTAAATATTCCTGATGCAATCGCGCAATCATCAACTCCTTTTTCAGCAACCATTTTTATATTATCTTTATTAATTCCACCATCAATACCTATCGAAAAAAAAACATCACTTTTTTTTCGGTAAGCAACCAATTCTTCAAGTCGAGAAATTGAATTTGGTAAAAAATGCTGACCAGAAAATCCAGGTTCAACTGACATCACCAAAACTTGATCTACGATATCACAAAACTGAAAAATTTTATCAAGAGGTGTTTTTGGACGTATCGCAATACTTGGTCTCTGTTTTTTTTCTCTTATTATTTTTACAAATCGCGCAACATCAATTTCTGATTCTATGTGAAATGAAACAATTGAATCATCTGGTAACAAAAGTTTAGTGTAAAACTCATCAGGATTTTCCACCATCAAATGCACCCACACCGGCTTACCTCTTTGTGCAACATCATTTACAGTTTCAATTGACAGTGCACTGTTCGGAACAAACTTATTATCCATAACATCCAAATGAAATCCTGCGCAATATGGTTCTAATAAATCTATTTCATCATGCAGATTTTTTGGATCTGCTGCCATGAGGGATGGGTAAATATGCATCGCTTTTTCCTATTTTTTTTAAATTATCTGAGTCTCTTACTATAAACTATTATTCCACAAATGATCATTTTTCATAATCGCCAAAAAACAGTTATAATAACGACCTAAACAACAAATCCAAACCACAAAACATCATAAAACCTGAGTCTCTTGATGTAAAAATATTTGAATTTTTTTGTTTTTAATTTATACTAAAAAACATAATATCTTGATAAGTATATCATTCGCAAAGGAGATCATACATGTTTCAAAAATTTCGTCCACTCGGCGATCGTGTCTTAATACAATTCATCGAACAAGAACAAAAAACAACCTCTGGCATCATTATTCCTGATGCGGCTAAAGAGAAGAATGCCCAAATAGGTAAAGTTGTCGCTATAGGCCAAGGTCGCATCATTGAAGGCAAATTAATGCCACTCGCTGTTAAAGCTGGCGATATTGTCTACGTTGGTAAATATTCAGGGACCGATGCTGGTGATGATCACCGCGTTATTCGTGAAGATGATATCCTTGGAATTATTGAACAGTAAATTTATAAAAAAGGTAAAAAACCATGTCATCAAAAAGAATCGTATTTGGTGTTGACGCACGTGAAAAAATCCGTAAAGGGGTTGATACTCTTGCAGACACCGTTAAAGTTACCCTTGGGCCTTTAGGGCGCAATGTTGTGATTGAACGTTCATATGGCGCTCCAACCATCACCAAAGATGGTGTTACTGTTGCAAAAGAAATCACCCTCGAAGACAAGCTGGAAAACATGGGTGCGCAGATGGTGCGTGAAGTTGCAAGTAAAACTGCAGATATTGCAGGCGACGGAACAACAACCGCAACGGTCTTAGCGCAAGCAATTTTCAGAGAAGGAAATAAATTTGTTACTGCGGGTGCAAATCCTACTGAACTGAAACGAGGCATTGATAAAGCTGTTGCAGCAGTTGTTGAAACAATCAAAAAAAACTCATCTCCTGTTTCTGATAAAAAAGAAATTCAACAAATTGCGACCATTTCCGCAAATTCTGATGAAGCAATTGGTGATCTTATTTCACAAGCAATGGAACGTGTTGGGCGCGATGGTGTGATCACTGTTGAAGAAGCGCGTGGTATGAAAGATGAGCTTGATGTGGTAGAAGGTATGCAATTTGATCGTGGATATCTTTCTCCCTATTTTGTCACCAATCAAGAAAAAATGGAAACCGTTTTAGAAAATCCATTATTATTAATTATTGAAAAAAAAGTAACAAGCATGAAAAGCTTGTTGCCTATTTTGGAACAGGTTGCAAAAACAGGCCGCTCATTACTCATCATCGCTGAAGATGTTGAAGGTGAAGCACTTGCAACATTAGTAGTCAACAGATTGCGCGGTGTGTTAAATATTGCAGCAGTCAAAGCTCCTGGTTTTGGTGATCGCCGCAAAGCAATGTTAGAAGATATTGCCGTCCTTACGGGCAGTACATTAATTTCAGAAGATATTGGTGTCAAACTTGAAAATGTACAATTAACTGATCTTGGTACCACAAAACGTGTTGTACTTACCAAAGATAATTGCACAATCATTGAAGGATCTGGCAACAACGAAGCTATCAAAGGCCGTGTGGCACAATTGCGCACACAGATTGTAAACTGCAGTTCTGATTATGACAAAGAAAAAATGCAAGAACGTTTAGCAAAACTTGCGGGTGGCGTTGCAGTTATTAAAGTTGGCGCAGCAACTGAAACTGAAATGAAAGAAAAAAAAGATCGCATTGAAGATGCATTACATGCAACACGTGCTGCAGTAGAAGAAGGTATTGTTGCAGGTGGTGGCGTTGCATTAATTCGCGCACAAAATGCGATTGATACATTACACCTTGAAGGCGATCAACATCTTGGCATGCAAATTGTTCGCCGTGCACTAGAAGAACCTCTGCGCGTGATTACAGCAAACGCAGGATACGAAGCGTCCGTGATTACTAACAAAGTAAAATCTGAAATTGGCAACATCGGCTTTGATGCTAAAAAAGGTGAATATGTGGATATGGTGAAAACAGGTATCATTGATCCTGCCAAAGTAACACGTTCAGCAATTCAACACGCAGCATCAATCGCAGGACTGTTGCTCACAACAGAAGCAACCGTATGTGATATTGCAGAAGATAAAAAAGAAACTCCTGCTATGCCTAATATGGGCGGCATGGGTGGCATGGGTGGAATGTATTAGCACACATTCCCTTAAAGTCGTTTTACATTTTGCGCGCTCGCCCTGATGCTTCGTCAAGCTCAGCAGTAAAACCTGCCTTGAGAACTTGCCGTGCCTGCCGAAGTTTTAACGAAGGCAGGTTGAAGGGTATCTCCGAGCGCTTAAGGTATCATAATTTCTCAAATAGGCTCCAATTCCTTGGAGCCTATTTTTTTATTTTTATCACAAATCTTGTTATTATTATCTCATAAAAAATATTCATGGTTATAATTTCAAAGGATCAGCATATGAACAAATTACATTCATTTCTTTTTTTATCACTTCCATTAGCCACTTTTTCTTGCTCAGCATCTGAACAACCAGTTGTAAACTATACATACAAACAAATATGCGATATCACAGATGCTATCCGATACAACATAGCAGACGAACAATTGTCTGAAGTTGATTACAAGCAATTTATGAACAACGTTAAGACATTAAAAGATAGTCTTGCTCTTACAAACCGATACCTAGACAATCACTTACGCCTTACAATGGCAACAAATTTAAACTCTGTAAAACAACGAATAGCTTTTATTCATAATATATCTCATCATATAAACAAAACTCCTCATAAAATATCTTCAGCTTTACAATATGTCGGAGATACGCAAAAAAAACTGAGAAATTTATCCTCTCCTATTGCCATTCAAGAAATAGAACAATATGCAGAAATGATTAGCAACATATTCTTCTTAACTTACCCAAGTAGTAAAATCGTATCTGATAATGAATTCTTTCAACAAATAGGTAACGAAAACGTAGACCTTAGAGAAAAAAGACAACAATTGTTCGATGACCTCGATCAAATACAAAACGAACAACAAAACATATCAGAAGAAAACATAGCAAAACTCAAAGATCTCCAAAAATTCCTAGAAATCGACCAACACAAAGAAGCAAATCCAGGAGCCGAAGAACTGGTAAAATTTAATGATGCAATGGATAGTGGAATGGATAGTGGAATTGATAAAATAAAAAATGGAATTCGATATCTCAGAAACGTAGTAGGTATAAGCGCTTTAGCATTCCTCATTTACTACTGTAACCTTCATACAAAATTTGCTGCACTGATCAGCTATAAAGATTAAATAGCAAAAGTTCCGGCCAAAAAATAAAAAAAACTCCTGAAATATTAAAAGGGCCCCAATTTCTTGGGGCCTTATTTTTTTATTTTTATCATAAAACTTGTTATGATAATTTCACAAAAAACATTCACAATTATAATTTCAAAGGAAAATACATGAACAGATTACACTCGTTTCTTTTTTTATCACTTTCTTTAGCTATTTTTTCTTGCTCAGCAATGGAACAACTCTTTGCACAACATACAAATAACAATGATACAGAATCTATTATTCAACAAAGAACTCACTCACTCGAGCGACAATCTCTTCAAAGTTGGACGAATTTTATAAACGATGCTAAAACATTACAACAGCATCTCACTTATACAAATGATTACCCTCCTTTTATAAATAATGAACTTCGTCTTACAATGGCAGAAAGTCTAAACCCTCTTAAAAAACAAATCATTTTTCAAGACCGTTTATTAACGTATATGTACAATAGGCCTTACACATCAGTTCATAAATTAAAATACATCAATGAAACACAAAAAAAACTGAGAGATATAAACGATTATAAATTTACTTCCGAAGATATAGATCGACAGATAATAGTTATTGGCGAAATAACACATGCGACTCGACCAATAGGTTACAACAAAAACACATACCCTCTTGAAGAACAACAAATATATGACGAAATTCAAGAAATGAAAGAAAAAAACCAACAATTGGATAGCATACTGATACAAAGTGCATCCGAACAAAAAAATGAAATCGTTAATCGCCTGAGAGATTTTCTCATAATCACACAAAAAAAAGAAACAAAAGAACTACAAAAAATAGAAGAAAAACAACGAATAAAGACTCAATTAAAAGAACAACAAGAAAAAAATGAACAATTAGAAAAACAAATTAAAGAAATGCTAAAAACAGAAGAACAAAAAAGAAAAGTACTCGCAACCATACCACAAGAACTGCAAAATATGGAGTTGGAAACAGGGCGATCGCATTTAAAACCCTGATTCTAACGTGAATTGTGAAATTTACAGAACGCTCTATTTGAATTGGAGATTGAGGGGTAAAGACGGAATAAAAGAAAAAAAGTATGATACTCAAAAAAAACGTCCCACTCTAAA
>DATAXH010000123.1:0-3770 GCA_036266775.1 Candidatus Babeliales bacterium
CTTGTTGTATTACTTGACTGGTTTCGCGATTTTTATCAAAACAAACCATTCTTAAAATGCGTGCGCGTCAACTGGCGACTTGGTCTTGGGTTTCCTACCGGGTTGCGTGAAAATGAAAACTTACTTTTTGCTGTTCCATTCGGATGGGATGGCGCAGTTTCTATGCCATTTGGTCTTGGTATTGATTTAACACTTGGATCTTATTTTAAAGGTGGTGTTGATGTGCAATTAACACAAATTTTTGGACACACTCGCCAACATCGCATTAAAACAGATTTTCAACAAACAGAATTGCTCCTCTTGCAAAAAACATGTGCTTTTATAGATTCTGGATTAGTACAACGATTTAATTTGTATGTTGAAATGTATAACTTCTTACAAGGATTGTCATTCTCTATTTATTATCAATATCTTAAACGTGGTGAAGACGAAATTGCACTCAGAACACAACAGTTTTCAACTAATATTGCTAACACATCTCCACGTCTTGATTCATATACCATGCATCATCTTATTCCACGATTTACCTACAACTTTGGAATACATAATCCTGAAGGACGCACACGCCCTGAATTGAATGTATATGTGCGAGTACCATTTAATGGAAGAAATGTTGCGCTTGTTCCAATGGCCGGCGTAATATTTTCGGTAGATTTTTAAAACAAAAAAAAAGGACTCATATATATGGGTCCTTTTTCTATCTCTCTTATTTTTTATAATTTTAATCCTGACTCACATCACTTTTTTTTTGTTTTTTTCTGGCATCTAACATGCTGATACGTTCAAAAACTTCTTCTTCATCTTCTTCATTATTTTCAACAGAATATTCTCTAGCAAATAAATCACCAATGCTCATATACTTACTTTCTGCAATATGAGCACATGTTACCATAATTATAATTATTACTCTCAAAAACGTTTTCGCATCTTCCATCTGATAACTCCTCGTAGTTAAAAATTCATGTTATCACATGTAAGTATACTTTATTTTTAAAGTTTTGAAAAAAGCCAATCATAATCTTATTTTTTACTTATAATAATCCGGTTATGATTGCTCCTTTCTCTAATTTTTCTAGCTCGTGTATAAAGCTCTCTTCTTCTTGTATAATTTCTTGTGTTTCTTGATAACAGCGTAATGCGAGTGCTAATTCTTGAATATCTTTTTTCAGAGCAATACAATCACGATGACCTGTCTCTTCTATTCGTTTATTGAGAATATCTAATATGGTCTTTCCATCTTTATCTTGTGATACTAAACAATCTTCAAGATATTCTACCAAGGTATTTGAGTGTATATCTATTTCTTTATACAGTTGCATAATCTGTTTTTCTGATGGCAATCCTACGTTGATATGTTTCATTCTGTTGCGTAATTTAAATGGTTTTACCTGTGCTCTAAAATCTAAACTAAAATCCTCTTGCCCACAATGACAGGCTAATATATATAAAAAATGTTGATTTTTATGATTATCATCGAGATATTCCAGAGTAAAAAAATCATCAATCTTTACCTGTTCTCTGTTTTCTGTAGCATGCATAACTATTATTGTCATGAGCATCATCACTATTATCTGTATCTTTTGCATACATGTATTCCTTTATTTAAAAAATTATACAAAAAAAAGACTCGGAAAAATTCCAAGCCTTTATAATTAATTCATTTTTGACATCTACTTATTATGCTGCTTATTATGCAAATCATTTTTCAACAGCTCAAACTTCTCTAATAATTCTACACAGGAATTGCATCTTGTATGTTCAGTTAATGCATTCCGTTTTCTTGCAATATCCAAAGCAGTTTCACCATTATTATCTTTTATTTCAACAAATTCAATCGTTTCCCCGATCATTACAAGTATTAGCAACTCTTGTGATATTATCCGTGCCATATCTTGAAATTGTTGTCCCTTTTGCTCTAACTTAGCTTTTTCTTCCGGAAATTTATTTTCTAAAAAATCAAATGGTTTAATTTTTAGAGTGAATTTATCATTATCACAATTTTGTGCTATTTTATGCAAAATAGTTTGTCCATTTTCATCAACATAATTTCCAGTCAAATATTTACTTACATCAATAGCACGTCGAACTTTATGTGCATTCATCACAGTGCTTACCATCACTATTGTACATAACAATAACACTTTTGAACTTTTCATATGATACTCCTGTAGTTGAAAAATTAATATTATCGCATAACAGGATACAGTATTTTCCATATTTTGAGAAAAGAATTATGCTCGTACTTCTTTTCCTAAACTTTCCTTCAACGATGAAACAAGTGATTTCTTTTTTTCCATCTTCTCTTTTGTAACTTTTTTAGTTTTTTTAGCTGGAACTTTCTTAGTTTTCTTCGCTGATGCAATCGCTTTTTTCAATTTTTCTACAAAGGTATCTTTATATTTACCAAGCTTAAATGTTTTATGGCTTAATTTATTAATTAATAATAGTGCAAGCGCTAACTCTTCTTGAGTTGCTTTCATGATTTTTGCTTGTGACAATTCCACGCCACGAATTTCATACTCATAATGTAATGTATTGAGTAATAACATATTATTATAAAAACTAATTGCGACCACATACTCTTTATCACGCATCACAAACTGCCCTATTGCAACTTTTTTTGATTTTTCAAGCGCTTGCGCAAACAGATAAAAGGCTTTATCTTTTTCATTTTTGGGAAGTATATAATAATGATTATCAATGTATAATGTTTCTATTTCTGATTGTGGCACAAATTCTTTAATATCTATCGTATCCATTTTTTCTGGTTTTAACTGAGCTATTGTTTCTTTGGTCATAACAACGTAAGATTCTCCTTTTTTAAATCCTTTTACGGTATCATCCCATGCAACTTCTTTTTTACAATGATCACACCAACGAAGATTATGTAATGGGTTATGACACGTACCACATAATAATTTAAAACCAAACTTATGCTCAGAAATAGCTGAATAGATATGAACGGGAATATTTAATAATCCAAATGATAATGATCCTGACCAAATTGCTTTCATTGTCTGACTCCTTTATTTTAAGCTACGCATTATAAAATTTATCAAAAATTCTAAACTATCTTTCTTAAGTTTTTCTCTTGCGCTCGTCCTGAGCCTGTCGAAGGATATCTTTCGAGCGCTCGAGGAAATCCTTCAACCCAGCCTTCGCCAAGGCTTCGGCGGGCACAGCAAGTTCAAGGCTGGGTGTTTACTGCTGAGCTTGACGAAGCATCAGGACGAGCGCGGGAGGAAAATTACTTTAAGTATTAATAAAGGGATAATATGAAAACAACTTCTTTATTACAACTGCTTTCTTCAGACGAAAAAAAATCAGTCCGCAAAGAAACAATGCCATCTTTTATTAAACCAATGCTTGCAAAATTAACTGATAATAAACCCTTCAACAATAAAGAGTGGATATTCGAAAGAAAACTTGATGGTGAACGGTGCTTTATCTATAAAAAAGGAGATTCTATTATTTTAAAATCACGTAATAATAAAATTCTCAACCGTAGCTATCCAGAAATTGTAAACGCCTTAGAAAAACTTTCTTTACCAAATTGTATTCTTGATGGGGAAATAGTTGCGATGAAAAAAGGAGTTACCAGTTTTTCATTATTACAAAAAAGATTCGGCACTGATCTCAGTTCCAAAATAATAACTGAAAAAATGCATATCTATTATTACGTATTTGATATGCTCTATTGTGAAAATTATTTAATCACCCATCTTCCTTTACTCACCAGAAAAATATTGCTTAAAACAGTCATTCCACGT
>DATAXH010000124.1:0-7704 GCA_036266775.1 Candidatus Babeliales bacterium
CGTATGAAAATTGATACATATACATCGTCGGCTTAGTTTCTTGGGTATAATAAAAATTAAGATTAACAAACAGATGGGTTTGTAAACGATTTGCTAAGGTTGCATTCTGCAGATCATACACAGTATCACCCGGCATACGTGTAATGATGACTTTAATATGCGGCGCTCGCTCTTCTATAATTTCTTTTATCTTTTCAGCACACTGCAATGTCAAACCCCGCTCAAAACTATCACCGATTCGTCTTCCGACCTGTTTAACATCACCTGCAGGATCAAGCACAACAATAAATTGCACTTTTTCACGCACCGCAAATGTGTAGGTTATGACACATATTAAAAAGATAAAATATTTTTTTACCTGCATGCTAAATCTGTTGTTAAAAATTGTTGTAAAAACGTAATCCGTTCACTATTTTTTTTATTTTTGATACCCATAGCCACTGCACGTGATTGCCCAATAATAATGCATAATTTCTTTGCACGCGTCACCGCCGTATACAATAAGTTTCTTTGAAGCATCATAAAATGTTGCATAAAAAGAGGGATAACAACTGCAGAAAATTCTGATCCCTGACTTTTATGAATTGATATCGCATATGCATGCACCAATTCATTGAGATCTGAAAGTTCATACTCAACAAGATTCTCAAAAAAACGGACTTTCAATATTTTATCTTCAGTGTCAATTGTTTCAACAACACCAATATCACCATTAAATACATGTTTATCATAATTATTACGCAACTGCATAACACGATCACCACTATAAAAATGTGCTCCTGCATACACAAGAGCCTGTTCGTTATGATCTTTATTGAGCATCTGCTGCAAATCGTGATTTAATTTTTGTGTTCCTGCAACGCCACGATGCATTGGTGTCAACACAATTGCATCATCTTTGTGAATACCGTATCGATCCAATTTAGAAAAAATAGACTCCAAATGCTGTGGTATATTTTCAGGATTATCTTCTTTAATAAAGATAAAATCCTTACGTGCACCTTCATGTTCGAAGGCAAAAAACTCACCATTATTAATTCGATGGGCATTAATCACAATAAGACTATTTTGTGCTTGTCGAAATATATACTTTAAACTCACTACCGTAATTTTTTGACTTGCAATCATATCATTCAGAAAATTACCAGCACCCACAGATGGAAGCTGATCAACATCACCAATTACAATCAAATGCGCTGATAATGGTAATGCTTTAATCAACGCATTTGCCAAAAACACATCGATCATAGATGCTTCATCAACAATTAAAAAATCTACGAGCAAAGGACGTGATTCAGTATATCTAAAACTCATCGTGCTCACATCAAAATCAAGTAATCGGTGTAACGTAGATGCAGGTCGTCCTGTACCTTCAGTAATTCGTTTTGCAGCTCTTCCTGTGGGAGCTGCAAGTGCATATTTTACCTGTTTAAGATCGAGCATCATTAACAATTTTTTAATCAATGTTGTTTTACCTGTTCCAGGACCACCGGTAATAATGGTAACTTTGTGTTGTAGACATGCAAGTACACCTGCTTGTTGCTGCTCGTTCAGGATCAATGATTGCGGCGAATTTTGTTCTTGCAACAGTTGTTGTATATGAGGAATATCAAACGTATGAGAAGAGGGAAATGCAATCATTTTATCCAGTTTGTGTGCAATTCCTTTTTCAGAAAAATAGAATATTGGTAATGTAATGTAATGAATATCTTTGTAGGTTAACAGTTTTATTTTATCCGCATTATACAGTTCATGCAGTGCACATTTGGTGGTTGATTGTATTGCCTCAAGTTCTAATTCCAGCAATTCTGCCATATTTTTTTTAAGGTCATCAAGTTGAATGTATAAATTACCATCTGCAGAAGTTGTCTGAATAACATGTAAAATAGCTGCCGTAATGCGCCGTTTACAATCAGGTGCAATACCATTTTTTTGTGCAATCTGATCAGCAGTTTTAAAACCAACGCCCCAAATATCTTGCGCAAGACGATACGGGTTTTCTTCAATCACTGCAATTGCATTTTCTTTATACTGTTTATAAATCTTTACCGCATATGTAGCAGATATCCCTTTATTTTGTAAAAATACCATGATATTAGAAATCTCTTTTTGATCTTTCCATGCGGCAATAATAGTTGCTACTCGTTTTGCACCAATACCAGGAACAGACATAAGACGTTCTGGATGTTGATCGATAACTTCTAAAACTTTTTCACCAAATGCTGCAACTAATTTATCACCGTATACAGGACCAATACCTTTAATCAGTCCTGATCCAAGATATTTTTTAAGTCCAAGAATAGAAGTAGGTGCTTGCTTTTCACATGATTGTGCATCAAACTGTTTGCCAAATTTTTGATGCATATTCCAAACACCACGCACAAAGACCTGTTCCCCAACATTAATCGTGGGAACAGATCCTTTAACCGTAACACTATCTTTGGCATTCAGTTTTACCACAAAAACAGCAAACCCATTGTCTTGATTTTGATAGACAATGCGGTCAACAACTCCTTGTAAAGATTCAATTTCAGGCATTAGCTTTATTCGTATGCTTAGCGTATTCAATTAATAAAGGGGCAATAACTTGTGGACTGATTTCATGCAAAGCTATTCCATCAAGATATCGTTCTTTAAGATATTTAAGAAATTCAATTTCATTAACATACTCACTTTTGATATGTGCTTTTTTCAGAATATTCGGCAAGATCAATTTAACGGCGCTCCACTTTGCAACACGATCTTTAAACTGCATTTCTGCTTTGGGGCAACTATGCACTAAATCTGCTAAAAAAGTAGCTAAATCAGTTAAAAAATAACAATACAAACCAAAATTTGTAATATGATGTTCAAACATAGTTGACTCTTGACCTTCTTTGGTTCGTGCCCAATCAAGCAAAGGACTATCATTATGATTACGTTTTTGACAATATTCTTGAATCAAGATAATCATAATATTTTTTGCACCGCGACCACTTTCTATAAATTCATTCGACTGCACAATAAAATCTGCTTTTGCATGGATCAATAACTCTCCAAGTGCCAATAGTTTATCTGCATCTGCTTTACGATTGGATGGAGCAAGTTCTTGTTCAATACGCGCAAGAGATTCTACACTATGCCATTTACCATCAAACCAATAGGTGCCTTTACGTTGACCGTTAGGAAGTTGCTCACCTAAAAGAAATGAAAGTAATGTTCGACGGAATTTTCTAATAAATTCTATTTTGTCAGCATTGATTAACGTGCCATCTGCAAGCTTTATAACTGATGATTCCAATGTAATATTTTCTATTGAGTAGATCATAGGTATACTCATCAGTGGTAACAAAAATAATATTTTGTTCAATTGAGTCTCCTTTATAAAAATAAACTTAGTCTTTTTATCTTCATTATCTTTCTTATCATATTACAGACTCATATTAAAAGCTTGCTTCAAAATTCAAAGAAAGCGTGTAATCTTTACCAAGCCCTCGTTCAAAGAGAGAAATATCTCCATTAAGTGAAAAAAACCAGGTACTTCGCTCAGATTTGTGTTTCAGCACAACTCCACCAAAAGCTTTACCTTGATACGCAATTGATTGCTTTACTTTGGGAATATCAAGCATCTGCAATGTGTTGCACGGTGCATAAATTTTTGAAAAATGAGGTTTATTTTGCAACCAAAAATCTGGACCTACATTAAAGCCCCATTGCTGACCTTTATAATACAAACCGCCCGACCAACGGAAAATAACTCCCGGAATAATACGCGTATCAAATGCACGTAAAAAAAGACGTGAAATAATCTGTTCTTTCAAAAATTGTAAATTGTCAGCTGCAACTTCAGCATTTTCTGTATCATTAAAATTACGATCAGCAAATGCTTGTTCATTAATTTTATTAATATAAAAACGCTTTTCTGATGAAGGAAGAAACAGCTCTAAAGATGTACGACCAGCAAAATGCATGCGATCAGCAAATGTTGTGCTGATAAAATGACGCAATGGTAATTTCCACCGCATATATCCACCAAAGCCAAAATGATGATTATTTCCTAATGGCACATCAAGTAGATTAGCTGCAACACGATCAAAACTATCAAGAACAAAATTAGCTAAAACAGCTTTGGCTTCATCCACATTTGAAGTGATAGATTCAATTAAAGGTTCTAATTCAAAGGTTGGCAACGTTGATGGTTTAGGAAACTGGGAACCCATAAAACCACCGCCCCATGTCCATGCCGTTGGTAGCGTCACAAATCCTCCACAACGTATGGTATATCGCGGTCGCTTTAAAGTAATATTATCAACTTCAATTCGAGTATCGCCGAATCCTATTTTATCGCTAATAAAATGGGCTTTATTAAAAATATCAGCTTCTTCCTGGGTTCTCGCACCAAATATAGGATTGAGCACCTCTTCAGCCTCATCTTGCTCTTTTTGCGTCAAAGAAAAATTACTTTGCAAATAATAGATCGGTATCATCAAACGGAATGTTGTTTTGTGCCAACGCTTCATACAATGAAACATAAATCCAATTTGCCGCTCTTCTACCGTCATGTTTTCAAATAAGGAGAATACTTCAGCAATATCAGCGGTCATTCCACCAACAGGAAGATTATTGATCATATCAATAACATTTTGAAGCTTAGTAATTAATGATGCTTCTGTCAGGGCTAAATATGATGCTAATTTAGTACTATGTTTGGTAAAATTAGAACGTTCAATCTTATGTCCGAATGCGTGAAACCCTACAACAAAACTTCCGGGGAACTCTGCGCGATCAGGTTCAAAGATAGGTTGATCGAGTAAACTTCTTTTATTTAAGACATTCGTATGCAAAAAAATAGGTTCTTGCAAAATTGCAGGAACTCCAAAAAGGTTTAAAAAATTTATGATATCAACAGGATTAATTGCTCGGGATATATGATCCATACCTGCAGTATCAAGATATTCCATTAATTGGTAGTCATCATCGTCAAATGAGACCATATCAAAATCAAAATCAAAATCTTTAATGCTATCTTCCAGATGGCTATATTCATCTGCATACATCTGCTGGGGGAGAAAAAGCGAAACTGTACTACCCCAAAAAAGTACAGTACATAATAATCGTACCCAATAACTCATCATATTTTTTATATTTCTTTACTTATAATTTTCAGATTTTTTAAAAATAAAACAGATAAAATCATATAGTATATCGATGATGTCATGTAACAATTATTGCAAAATTTTAAAAAAAATGATACTCCTCAACCCAAAAACCAGCTTTTTGTCAAGATTGTTCTTGTGAAAAAATAAAAAAAAGCGTTACAATAAAATAAGTAATAACATTAAACACCTATCCTAGAATCAAAAAATCTTAAATTTCTCAATGCGCTCGCCCTGATGCTTCGACAAGCTCAGCAGTAAACACAAGTTGAAGGGTTTGCTGGAGCGCAATAAATAAAGGGCTACCAATGGATGGAATTTTTTATGCAAAAGCAGCTGCCTATATTGGGGCAGCAATAACTATGGGTTTTGGCAGCCTCGGCCCCGCAATTGGCCAAGGCATCATTGGGATGAAGGCGTGCGAAAATATCGGTAAATATCCAGAAAGTGCAAATAAAATTCGCGCGACAATGATTTTTGCTTTAATCATCGTAGAATCTTCTTCAATTTATTGTCTTCTGATTTCCGGAGCATTATTGCTGTTTGGCTCTCAAATTGGATAAGATTCAATGACTATAAATGGAACATTACTTGTTCAAGCATTCAATTTTATAATCGTGTATTGGATGTTACGTATCTTTTTATTTAAGCCTGTCATCAGTATTATTGAGCATGAAAAGAAACAAGAAAACAGTATGCTTGATATTATTGATCAACAACTTAAAAGTCTTGAATTTCAAGAAAAAGAACGGCGACGCCATTGGTACATCTGCCAAGAATATTTTAAAATTCATCAACCTTCTCTCTCTAAAGATACATTGATTCTTGCAGACAATACCAAAAATGATCTTGAGATCCCTGTCACTGCAACACCTGATATTGCTCGTATAATTGCTGATATACAAAGCGTTATAGAGGAAAAAATAAAACATGTTCAGTAATCAAGACATTATTGTCATTGCATTCAAACTTATTAATTTTATCGCCGTAATTGGTGTCGGTTATTTTCTTTTTAAAAAATATATTCTACCTGACCTTCTCTTGAGCATCGCAAGAAAAATAAACAAACGAGATTCATTATTCGTGCAACAAACTAATCTTGAAAAGCAACAGTATAACCTTGATATAGTTTTACAAGAAGATGCAGCACAATGTGAAAATTTTAGAACTAAGATTGATGAATGGAAAAAGGTTATTACCCAAGAACACCGCAAGCTTACAAAAGAACATGAACAAATGATGACGACGCTCCGTAAGCGTACAGAAAAAACTGCCATACAACGCGAACAAAAACGTATACAAAAAATTGTTGCTCATACAGTTGTTAAACGGTTACACACATCTCTTTCTGATTATTTTGAAAAACCAAAAAACAACGATGTATATCTTAATTCAATCATTGATTTTATGAATGAAAGAATATCGTGAATTATACAAGCATTGATAGAAATGTTTCACAAAAATATGCAAAAGCATTTATGGCTATTTTTCCCAAAGCGGTTACGTTTACGGATATAGGAAAAATAAAAATTGCCCAACAATTTTTACAAAAACATAAACAGGCCCTTCTTTTTTTGCAATTACCACGATTTAATTACGCAACAAAAAAATCAATGGTTGCTGATCTTATTAGTCATTTTTCCTTACCCGAACAATTATCAGCAATTATGCTTCTTCTTATTACACATAATCGTTCTTTTTATATTCCTGATGTGCTTTTATGCATCAATCAGCTGTACAAAAAACAAACAAATTGCGTCATCTTCTCTCTCAAAAGCGCCTCCCCTCTTCATGAAAAACAGATAGAAACGGTAAAACGATTTCTTGAAAAAGTAGTTCATAAAAACATTATAATCGAACCATCTTTAGACAAATCACTCATTGCTGGTCTTCGTTTACAAAGTAATGAATATGTATGGGAATATTCAGTGCGTAAACATCTTCAAACCTTGCATGAGTTAGAAAAATAGAAAGCGAATTCTCATGAAAAATACAGATCTTATATCACTTTTTGAACGATCATTACGAAATCTTCCCGAAGAACAACTACAAGAAATAGGCACCGTTATTCGCGTCGGTGATAATATCTGCACAATATATGGATTATCCCATGTTATGTTAAATGAACTCATCACATTTGAAGGTGGAAATAGCGGAATTGTATTTCAATTAAATGAAAATTCTGTTGATGTGTTTTTAATTGATAGATCAATTTCTGTAGCGGAACTTGAAGTAGCAAAACGTTCGCACACTGTGTTCAAAACTCCTGTTGGAATGGAACTTATCGGTCGCGTTATCAGTGCCGATGGGTTGCCACTTGATGGAGCTGGTGATCTGACTATTGCAGAATTCCGTCCGATCGAAACGGATATTCCCGGCATTATGGAACGATCTCCTATTAATGAATCATTAGAAACTGGAATTTTAGCAATTGATGTACTTGTTCCTATTGGCAAAGGACAACGTGAACTTATTGTTGGCAACAGAAATACGGGCAAATCATCAATTGTTATTGATACTATTTTGCATCAGAAAGACAAAAATGTAATTTGTGTGTATGTTTCCATCG
>DATAXH010000125.1:0-2225 GCA_036266775.1 Candidatus Babeliales bacterium
CAAATGTAACGCGTAAACTGCAAGCTGCATCATTAGAAAAAAATGATCCACTCATACCACATTTTTATTATGTGCTCGCAGAGCTCCATTATAAATCCAAAAACTATATACAAGCTCACACATTTTATACAAAAAGCAATATTACATACCTCAAAGAAAAAAAAGTCACTGCAAATGCTTTTCTTGCATATATTGTAGCAACTTCCACTTTTGACAAGAACAGCCTTATTTATCTTACTTCGTTAATCGGCAACATTGGAAATCAATTAAAAAAAATGGACACAATAGATCAAACAATTTCGTACCATATAGCATTACTCACGCAAACTGTCATAGAACATAATCCAATGATGAACATAGAAGAAAAAAAAGCTCTTTTACTGAATGGATTACAACATCTTACATATGCACAAAAAAATACAAATCTTACTGTCCAATTTCATACATTATTAGCAACTATCTACGAAGAACAAAATGATATAGCTATATCACTGAAACATACAAAAAATGGATTAAAAAATAATGAAATAGCTGCTATTCTTACCCACGCAGAAAAAGTAAATCCTGAATTGTATAACCGATGTGCATCCTGGACTAAAATTGTTCTTGATTATATTGAGGGTCGTCAACAGACCAACAAACAAAAAAATCACATTCTCTTACCGCAATTTGTTGCATCTGATCTATGCGCTCAATTGCTTTCTTATTGTGAGCAAACCCCTACAACAAAAAAAATTTTTAACAATGATATGTGCTCACTTTTGGCGCTCAATAATAAAAACAAAAAAAATTATGCTCTTGCACGTCATTATATAGATAAACTAATAGATCCCATATCAGCGGATGCACTGTTTCTTAAAGCATCGATCTATGCTACAACGCATAAAACATTATCTGATACAGAATTCGAGACAGTCATCAAACAATATATAAACAATAAAAAACCATCACTGGATGCATACCAAACCATTATATCTTTACTAAAACGGCATCATCCATTCTTTATGCAAAAAAATAATTATAAATTTGCGGGAAAGCTCATCAGTAAAATCAGTGAACAACACAATAGTACTGCTGAAATAATACGGTTGGCGTATGAAATAGGCAGTTGGCTTTATACCACACAGAATGAATATTTACAGCAATGGTATAAAGAGCTTGACGCATGCCAATTTTATAATAAAATTCAAGACCCATCCTATTATGATAGTGATACCAATGCTCTCATTGGTGTATTATTCATGAAACAAACATCTTTTTCATCTTATAAAAAAATAATTTCATACTTTACTACAGCATTGGAAAGCACCAATCTTTCACCCGAAAACAGTCAACAACTGCGCAATACTTGCCGAATATTATATTTCAAATGGGCGCAAAGTATGTATCATGACGGAAAAGAAGCCTTACATCTCTTTGATCTGGCCATACAATATGATCCGACCGATGATTCACAATATGAAAAAGCATATTTTATTTTACATAATAGCGACAATAAAGATCTTATCTTATATGCTTTGGAGCTCTTAGAAGATATTTTTCAAAAAAACGGCCGCTCAAAAGAGTTAGCTCAACAAGAATTAGCACTTGCGTACCTCAACTATTCTTCCAATCCCGTGCAGATTGATACTATAAGACAATGCATTCCACTTGATATTGATAAAGCACTTACCTATCTGCAGGCACACAACAACAATAAAGAACTATTAGAGTGCATCATCAATATATTGAGCGGAGTGTGCAATTATATAGAACCTATCTTCACAGAAAAATATAAAAATTTAGAAGAAGCGCTCACATATACAAATATTGCGATCGAAACTAATCCCGATAATATTGATTATATAGCACATCGCATGATATTACATCGTGATTTACACAATCCTACAAAAGCCATTGAAGATATTGATCTTTTACTCAATCATGACCTAACCAACACCGATATCTCTCAACAACATTTATTATGGGCGAAAGCAATATTGCTTTTTGATACATCAGATGAAGCAAAATATGATAAAGCGCTTGAATGCATACGACAATTACAATCGTGGAATAAAAATAAAATCACGGTTATTGATCTTTCTCCAAAAATGCTCGTATATATCAACACTCTTATCGCAAACCAAAATATGTCTGACGATGCTGTTGAATGGTGTTGCCTAGCTGCCGACATGGAAATAATTAAAGAAAATGTAGCATCACAAAACCCTACAACAGAACAAAAA
>DATAXH010000126.1:0-5978 GCA_036266775.1 Candidatus Babeliales bacterium
CTGTAAAGCATGATAATCAATCTCCTCAGCCAAAAGTGCATTCTTCCGAAAAAATTCAGCAAGTTAAATCTGTTGATGGAGAATATAAGCTTCGTCGCATACCAACAACATGGAATGATACCATGATTACTACAGCTCATAACTGGCTTAAAAAAACATTATCACTTATGGGACTTCCTTCCATTGATTTTAATTCAGAAATTGCTGGCAAAAACTTAAAGCTTACGTTTAATGCTCCTTTAATCGCTGATCCTATACAAGAAAAACAACTATTTCGCAGTTTTGCTCATCTGATTATGTCTTCTTTGCGCAATCAGTACAAACAAGAAATCAAACATCTTAAGGTTGTTTTGATTCGTCCAGAATAAAATATCATGTTGTACTCCTCTTCCAACGATGCCATTATCGCTCAATGCACTCCACAAGGAACTGGTGCTATTGCTTTATTACGCCTATCAGGTGATAATGCATTTCAAATTGCTGGCAAAATAAGTAATCTTCCGGGTAACAAAAAAATAAGTGATTTACCAACGCATACCATTCATTATGGATGGGTAGTTGATAACAATGGTACACAGATCGATCAAGTTCTTTTTTTATTGATGCGCGCTCCGCATACATTTACTGGTGACAATACGGTAGAAATTACCTGCCACAATAACCCTTTTATCATTCAAAATATTATCCAAGCAGCTCTTGTTGCCGGTGCACGTCTTGCACAGGAAGGTGAATTTTCTCGACGTGCAGTGAACAACAATAAAATTGATATCCTCCAAGCAGAAGCTATTAATGATTTGATTCATGCAAACACACAACTCGCTCTTAAACAATCATTATCACAACTAGAAGGTAGCTTTTCTCATTGGATTACTACCATAGAAAAACAGCTTATTAAAGCATTAGCTCTTTCAGATGCAAGTTTTGAATTTCTTGATGAAGAAAATATGGAATTTAGCGCTCAAATCAGAGAAATAATTGATACAGTGCTCACTACCATCACCAATCTCAAGAACAGCTTTAATCAACAACAACAGATTAGAAATGGTATTCGTGTCGCGATTATCGGTTCAGTGAATGCAGGTAAATCCTCACTCTTTAATGCATTACTTAATCAAGAACGTGCGATTGTAACCAACATTGCCGGAACCACACGTGATGCTATTGAAGCTGGACTTTATAAAAATGATAACTATTGGACTCTTATTGATACCGCGGGATTACGCACAACTGATGATATTGTTGAACAGATGGGAATTGCTCGCTCACATGAAGAAGCTCACAAAGCTGATATTATTTTACTTGTTTTTGATGGATCACAGCAACTAAATGGCGCTGAAAGTGCCGTCTACCAAAATCTACTCAATACCTATAATGACAAAATAATCATTGTTACTAACAAAGCCGATTTGCCGCAATACTCAAACTTGTTAATCAAGAATACAACTACTTATTCGGTATCAAACACAGATAAAAGCACTATCAGTACACTCGAATCAGCGATTCAAAACAAAATAAGTTCATTGTTCACCTCAATCGGATCGCCCTTCCTTCTTAATCAACGTCATTATAATAACTTACTTTCGCTGGAAACCAAGCTCATGGCCACTAAAAGCCTACTTTGTGGCAGCACCAGCTACGAACTTGTCTCCTATCACCTTCAAGATACCCTTACTACCCTTTCTGAATTAACTGGCAAAACCATCACTGAAGCTGGTATGGATGCAGTTTTCCGTGAGTTTTGCATTGGCAAGTAATATAATCAAACAGAAAATATTAACAAAATCATTCTCATTGACTACATCAATTTGATATATTAAGTATAGGTAAAAATTAAAAAAAGGGTTTTTTTATGCTTAAAAAAATACAAAGCATTTTGACCAATAATCAATCAATGCGCTTAATACCATTATTCACGATAATTTTTGGTGCAAATATTGTTCCAATGGAACCAATCAAAACCAAAAAATTAGCTGCACAAAGCGCAGCTCAACGAATAAGGACATCCTCTTTCTCTAAGGCTACGAAGGACAAGCATGATTATAATGTAACAGAGAGCTCTGAAGAAGAGTGTTATCTTGCAGATGGTACCGAATCTTCTTATGAAAACATAAATCCTTTAGCATATTTATTTGAAAAAATTGAACCATTTAATCTTGCTGAATATCCTAGCAAATCAGGGTCTGTTTTACCTCTATACACACACAATAAAAAAACATACGTTATTCTGACCAGAGAAGCACATGGTAAAGACAAACGCAAATATGATGATTTTAGTGGAGGCCGAGAAAAAAAGGATAAACATCCAAGAATAGCTTCTGCGCGAGAATTTTATGAAGAAGCAATTTTAGAAAAAACTCTAGGATGGAACTTAGAAGATACTATACAATTTCTGAACCCTAAAAATAGCCATACACAGGCTATTATTGCATATTCAAAAGATAAAAATCCACAAAGACCAAACAGCAGAGATGTCAAAAATGTTACGTATATAGTTGATTTTAATAAGTATGCAAAACCCTTATTTAATAATTTTTATACAGCTTTGTCTGAAGAAAAAGCAAAAAAAAATAGATCTACCACTGAAAAAGATAGAATAGCCGGTGTTTTATTAGAAGACCTTAAAGAAGCAATCATCAATAAAAAAGACCGAAGATCTGTGTTTGTTTCAGCCAATGTTTTAAATCCAAGAACAAATTCCTTTACTAAAGAACAAATTACTCTACGACCATTTTTAGTTGAAAAATTATTTCCAGACTTTCTTAATATGCCATATGAAGAAGGTGAAAATAAAAAAACAAAACATTACAGAGTAAATAGGTAAAAAAGGAATGTATCCATGTTGCACAGCAAAAAATTGTGGTTACCTTTATTACTGATCCTTAATATTGCATCTCTTGCAATCGGCAAGGATCAAACATTTAGGCTTTCGCAATTTGATCATTTATCAGCTGCTGTATTACCAACATTCACCCACCGCAATGTTAAATGGGCAATCCTCAGCCGGGAAGCTTATGGTAGAACTAAAAAATATACATATGACTCTTTTAGTGGCGGCAAAGATGCGGGCGAAACACATCCAATACAAACTGCTGCACATGAATTTTTGCAAGAAGCAATTTTAGAACTTGTACTTGACTGGAATCTTGAAGATGTTGAAAAATTCATCGATCCAAAAAATGAATATACATGGGTTGTTGCTGCATACGAAAAAGATGCAAACCCTCATAATCCAAAAAGCAGAACTGTTCGGAATGTTACCTACATCGTCAATTTTAACAAATACAAAACAAAACTTTTTGACCAATTTTATGATGCTCGTGAACAAGAAATGGCACGTTATGAAGCTGCGAAAACTCCCGGCAAATATAGAACAACTACAGAAAAAGATCGCCTTGCAAAAGTACGCTGGAGAGATCTTGAAAAAGCGATCGTTAATCAAGAACACACAAATGATCCTGTCACCGTAACTGCATATGTTCTTGATCCTGAAACACAAGACTTTACTAAGGAAACCATCACCTTGCGACCAATTTTGGTCATGACATTACGTCCTCTTTTTCTGGGTGGTTCATATGAACAAGGTGAAAATGAAAAAATAAGATACTACGACCTGTCCTTCGACCTGTCCTCCGTAGCCTTGGCGAAGGAGGAAGCTTTATCCGAAGGAGAAGCGAAGTAGGATGAATAAAAAAAAAGTTATTATATTAACAAGCTCAGGTGGAGGCGGACATCTTTCTGCAACAACCGCCCTTGAACAGTATCTAGGCGATGATTACAATGTACAACCAGTTTACGTGTTTAAATTATTGCTTCATCTTGATCCTATTCGAATGCTCACTTTTAATAAATATTCATGCGAAGAACTCTTTAATGAACTGTTACCTAAAAAATATTTTAGACTTTTAACTTTGATATCACGACTCGGAACACAATATATTCATCGTAGAAGAAAAAAGATTAGACAAGAATTACTGCAATATTTTATAGAAAATAAACCAACACTCATCATTTCTGTTATTCCCATCATGAACTATATTATTCTTGATATTGCACAAGAACTTAATATTCCCTTTATTTTGGTTCCTACAGATTTAAATGTTAGCATGTATATTCAACGTATTAAAAAACCAACGTACAAACAGTTTTATATTGGATTATCATTTCATGATCAAGAGATGCTCACCCCTCTTAAAAAAGCACACATATCGAGTGCACATATTGTTACGCTTGGTGCACCTTTAAAACCAGATTTTTTTACGTCTAAACGTGCGATTATTCTCAAACATAAATATCGTCTGAGTAATGATATACCAGTGATTATGGTTCTCATGGGTGCACGTGGATCAAGTGAAACTGAAAAATATACACAACAGCTTCTTAAACTTAAAGACCCTGCGCAACTGATTGTATGTATTGGCAAAAATCAAAAAAGCAAAGAAGTCCTTGAAACATTTTTGGTTCCTACACATATAACGCTCACTATTGTAGAATTTACCAAACATATTGCTGAATATATGGCAATGGCTGATATTCTGATATCAAAATCAGGAAGCCAAAGTATATGCGAAGCTTTATATATGAATACACCTATTTTGCTTGATGCAACATCCACTTCACTTCCCTGGGAAAAATTTAACCATACATTTATTAAAAAACATCATTTTGGTGACCATATAAAAAAATACAAACAAATTGTACCGCTTGTCTCATCACTTCTTGAACATCCTAAAAAATTGCAGATTTATAAACATAATCTTGAGAAACTGGAAAAAAAGAATTTTAACGAAGAGTTGCATAAATTGCTGCGAAAAATATTTGAATAAAAAAAATCCGCATCCTTCGATACATTTTTTGAAGACAAAAAACACTCCCTCCTACGTTAAAACTACGGAGGGCGCAGCAGGACAAGCCCTGCCTGTGCTCCGAAGCTTTATGCGAAGGAGTAAGTGTTTTTACGAAGTGAAACGTAGTAAAAATGTATCGAAGGGTAAAAAAAAATCCCTGCATTTTTGATTTATTTTTCAAAAATGCAGGGATCAAAAAATTAACGTATTACTTACGTGTAAATCACACGAACTTCAACACGACGATTTGGATTACGTTCTGCTCGTGTTCTACCATCAGTTACTGGACATTCTTGACCACGACCAACCACTTTAATCGCAGTTCTATCAACACCAGCTGCTACAAAAAGATCTGCAACTGTTTTTGCGCGTCTTTCTGAAAGAGCCAAGTTATACGCAGGAGCTCCTTCTTGACAAGCATGACCTTCAATAACAATAGTTGGCTCTGCCGTATCTGCTTCAACGAGGAGCTGTTTAACTTGTTCAATATCATAGTTCAATGCTGATTTTTGATCGTCTCTGATACCATAATGATTGAATGAGAAATAAAGTTTTCTAAATTCATCATCTGATTGGGCATCTATCCAAGAATATTCATTTTCATCCAGATCTCCCATATCTCCAAGATCAAGGTCAGACAAATCAATTTCTTCCATCTCTTCATCTTCAGGGAATTCAAAGCTTGCAATGTCTTCTTCTTCAGGCAACTCCATATCTTCTAACTCATCTTCATCCAAATCTTCAATGTCACCATCTACTTGCATATATTTTTGAACCGTTGTTCTTTTTACTGAACGGGCTACTTTTTTATCTTGTTTATTACAACAACCCGGGAGAGCCACAATTAACGCGATAACTAGAAGAGACATTTTCTTCATAGAACTTCCTTAAAATATAGTTTTTTACTTCAATTTACTCAATAGTCATCAAAATCTAACATATTTTTGACCATTTTTCTACCCAATATTAAACATATTCTGTATATTAGATAATAATGATTCATTCTTCGAACACTCGAAGATATCCTTTAACCCCCAATCCTCGTGATTCACTCTTATTGGGGACCCCATCGGAAGGATGAAGATGGGGAATAGCTGACGAACGCGGGGGATTAAAATTTTCACCTAGTTACTC
>DATAXH010000127.1:0-3823 GCA_036266775.1 Candidatus Babeliales bacterium
AGTACCGAGCGGATTACCTTGTACAATTTTTTGACCAACTTCAATATCAGCAAAATCATCTAAATGATAAAACAGTGACAAAATACCAAGGCCATGATCAACAACAACCGTATTACCACTTGGTGCAAATCTATCTTTCATCACTACTGTTCCATCCTGCGGAGCCCATACAACGCTACGTGGCATATTAATCACATCAACAGCTTTATGCGCATAGCGGCCTTTATGTTGTGTTGTACGAATGGTTCCATAATCACACGTAATACGTTGAATTTCTATCGGAGCGCAAAACATACCGCGCCATAATTTTTCACGTGGTGATTGGGATGCTAACTGGATCAGATCATCTTCTAAATTTTTACCATCACGGCCTAACGATTTTTCCTCTTGCACCTTATCAGCTGTTACGGTAATAACTTCTTTTTTAAATGGATACACAACAATCTGAAACTTATTATCAAGATGCAGCGTATTACCAACTTTATCTTCTATATCAGCAGACAATAAATACTCATTCGGTTGTTCTTCACATTCAATGGGAATAAAACATTCATATATTTTTGAATTTTTAGCTTCAGGGAAACATTCAAATGTACGTGAAAGTGTGTGAATGCATGCATACTTTATCTCTTTATTCACCTGAAATTGCACATGCAATGTTCTTCCTTGAAACACTTTATACGGAGAACCTGTTTTAACAAACACCGCTTGCAATGGTTGGTTGTCCACATAAAAATCATATTGTAATGCAGACTTATTATGATTAAATGTACTGTCTGCAAATTCCACTTTTAACTGATGTTTACCATTACTTAATGTTTTAGTGGGAATCGTAAACGATTGACCATCTTGATAAGCTTTAATACGGACATTATGTGCCAGATTTTGTGTATCAAGCCATAATGAAATATCCCCTTTTTTATCTGCCTGCACCGCGCAACGTACATCTCCAGAATAATAACAATTTTCATTGATGCCATTAATAACAACAGATGCAACTGTTTTGTCGAACAAATATGCGTACGCCTGCCAACTGATCCATGATGCAATAATTAACGCAATAACTTTAGGGATATGTTTTGTTAAATTCATAAAAACCTTTTGAATTGAAAAAATTGTCATAATTGTAGTTAGTATAATTATTTTTGCTCAGAAGGTAAAAAAACTTACCCTATCAATTGTGGCAATTCCTTCAACGCCTCTTCAAATGGAATAGCGGTAATATTTCCATAATATTCTTTAGTTTTACCAGAAAATAAAATATACAACTTTGCTTCTGGGTAATCTTCACCAAAAGCATTCAACCCTTTTAAAGATTTACTTGTAATTGTTGCTGAACGTTTAATTTCAAATGCATGAAAACCGCGAGGACCATAAATAACAAAATCTACTTCTTCACCCAATTGTGTTCGCCAGAAATGTATTTTATATCCACAATCATAATAATCATTTACTGCGCTTAATGATTGGAAAAACAATGTTTCTAATGCAGCACCATCACCTTCTTCTGGCAAATCCAATGGTCCAGTTGGTCGCAATATTCGATACACTCCAACATCAAAAAAATAAAATTTATGATGTGCAATCACTTTTCTTTTTGCTCGCTGCGTGAACACGGTAATTCTGCTACTTAAAAGTAAATCTTCCAAAATGTCAAAATAGTTAGCAACCATTAATCGGTTCAAACCCAGTTCACGTCCAATTTCTGACATATTCAACACTTGCCCCTGAGAAAAACTTGCCACTTCCAAAAAACGTGCAAATGAACCAATGTTTCGTGTCAAACCTTCTTGCATTACTTCTTCACGAATATAGGTTTGTGCATAACTTTCCAAATATTTTTTAGCATCAGGTTGATCAACCACAGAAGGCAAAAGGCCGTACTTAATAACTTCATTCATATCAAATTCATCACCCACTTCTTGAATAATAAGTGGATGCATTTTATAGGTGAGCGCGCGGCCTGCCAAAAGGTTAACACCTGCTCTGCGCAAACTGCGTGCACTTGACCCTGTCAAAACAAACTTAAAATGTTTACCTTCAATCAACCGGTGAACTTCATTAAGTAACTCTGGAATACGTTGAACTTCATCGATAATAATCCATCCCTGATAATCGGGAGCTATGAGATTCTCCAATCTCCCCGGATTAGCAGACAATGAACTGTATGTTGCATAATCAAGTAAGTCGAGATATATCGCATCTTTAAGATGTTGTTTTAAATATAATGTTTTTCCTGTGCCGCGTGGGCCAAAAAGAAAAATACTCTTTTTACCAGAAAGAGGTAGATGCAAAATTCTTTTAAACATAAGACTCTCCATCCGTTCGTGGTGAGCCTGTCGAACCATACGAACACTAATAAATAATCCTTTTTTGTTCGCACACTTCGACAAGCTCAGTGCGAACGGGGGAGAATCTACTTCCCCTTACCATCATATTTTATAGATTTTTGATGACCTCACCATCATTTTTGCTATATTTTTGATGGTTTGACCCCAAAATTAGCCATTTAATTGCTCAATAGTAATAGTCTGAGCTTTGTGATATACTAAAGATATGAAAACATCCCCAAAAAAACTGGAAAAATCAATCCCGAAGCTCACTGGCATCTACCTTTTTAAAGATGCTCAGGAAGCGATTATTTATATCGGTAAGGCTAAAAACCTTCATCACCGAATAAATTCCTATTTCCAGAAATACGATACAGATTGGAAAATAAAATCGCTGATCGATGAATACGCTGATGTAGATTATATTCTGACTCCCACAGAAGCAGAAAGTTTACTCCTGGAGGCTGAATTGATACAAAAGTATAAACCAAAATTCAATGTGCTTCTTAAAGAAGGCCAACCATTTCTGTATATTCTCTTTATCTCTAACCAACTTCCAACAATTGAGCTTGTGCGTAATAAAAAGAAAAAAGGAACCTATTTTGGTCCATTCCTCCAAAAAAGTCCTGCGCGCAAAACACATAGTTTTTTAATACGTACTTTTAAACTTAAATTCTGCAACAAAAAAATAGAGCTTGGGTGCCTTGATTATCATCTTGGTAACTGTGCTGGTACATGTAAACCCGATTTTGATATTGCTGATTATTGTTTTCGGGTTTCTCTTGCAAAAGAAGCATTACAAAATAATCAAAAAGATTTTATACGAAATATTAAAGATCAAATGCGTACATACATCGCTAACTTTGAATTTGAAAAAGCACAACGGCTCAATGATTATTTACAAAACGTTGATATGATATTCGGTGTACTCAAGACACATTTCAGCACCGATAAATTTGCAACTGATATCTTTGTTGCAACTGCACCGCAACCATATACGTCGCAAGAAGATGCAACAATTAATCTTGAACTGCAACAGTTTTTTAATTTTAAAACTCCCGTGCGCACTATTGATTGTTTTGATATTTCACATTTCCAGAGCAGTCATCTTGTTGGATCATGCGTACGCTTTACTAACGGCAAGCCTGAAAAACATATGTTCCGCCATTTTAAAATTAAAACATTAACGGAGCAAAATGATTATGCTGCATTACAAGAAATTATTCAGCGTCGCTACCGCAATAAATCTGATATTCCTGATCTTATTCTGATTGACGGCGGCAAAGGTCAGCTCAGCGCTGCGTATCATGTTTTACCTGATGCTCCTATTGTGAGTTTGGCAAAACGAGAAGAGACTTTATATGGACCACAATTTCCAGATGGTGTTCGCTTAGACATGCAAAGTAATGTTGGGAGATTGCTCATTGCATTACGCGATTATGCTCATCATTTTGCAATAAGTTATCATCGATTAAAAAGGAAAAAAGGATTAA
>DATAXH010000128.1:0-6006 GCA_036266775.1 Candidatus Babeliales bacterium
CGCGTTATATTTTTGTTTGATATTTGTTAAAGAAGATGGAGAACACTGTTTTGATTTGTTGGTGCAATAATCAATAATTTGATCAGCTGTTTGTTCTTCTCCGAATCTACCTTCACCATATGTCAGACAACATTGACATGCTTCATCTGGATTGTTGTTCCATTTATCAGTATTACAATCATGTTGATTGTTAATAATTTTGACTGATTTATTAATATCGAGCACTTCAGGATCATTCTTGGTGTTGCTCGTGCTTTTTTTTGGAACAGGAGTTATTGGCTTGGGCTGAATAGGAATGATTGGTTGGATAGGTTGAATAGATTTCTTTACAGGGGTAGGTACATTTTTTGTTATTTGTTTGCCTGCAAGAGGATTAATAAATGCCAGCATAGTTATACATAGTTTGAGATAATGAGATGTGAAAATCTTTTTCATCATAATCGCCCCCATTTTTTAAGAAATATGTAATACCTTTTGTTTTTTATTTTAGTTGGAATTGGAAATTAATAACAAGAGTATTTGTATTATTGATTTTTAATTCAAATTTCAATTAGGATAGAAAAGGGAAGGGTTTTTTAAAAAGGTAAGGGGATAAAGTGAAAATAGACAAAAGTGCGATATATAAAAAAATAGGATTTGTTTTAGTATTATTCAGCTTTTTGTCTATTGTTGAGACTGTTGTTTCAAAAGCAATTTCTAAAATAGGTGTAACAACAATACAACAATCACCAATTTCTCCTATTGTTAAAGAAAAGGTTGTACCAGAAATTCCTCGATCCGTAATTGAACAACCCTCTTTTGTCAAAACTACGAATGACAAGTTTTTACCGGATAAACTATCTTTGGAACAAATTCATGCATTATCGCAAGAACAAAACAAGAGAGTAGTTAAATCTGATAAGTTTACGCAGTCTCAAGCACATATGTCGTTACCAGAAATAAAAAAGGTAATTGCAGCACATTATAATACAAAACCTTATCAAAAAATTATTGATGCAATTTTGACGCGTGAAGTGGAATATAAAAATAATTATTATGTTTTTTATCATGGAATGAATAACAAATGGCGCATTCCGCAAGATTTATACACACGATTATATTTGTATGTTAAAGGATTACCTTCAGATGTATTACAAAGTTTTGTTTTTTTACGTTTTGATGGAGTATTAGATTTTTCAGGAAATACAGAAGATTTTCTTATTAAAAAACTTAAAGAAAATGGACTTGTTAATGATCATGATCTTGAAGAGGTTATGTATTCTGTCAATATAGCGTTATTTGGCAATGTTGGAGATGATCCTGAATGTACATGGCAATATTTTATGAAAGCTCGTAATAAAACAGAACCTACTCGCCAAACCTATGAAAAAATTTTAAATATATTTGGATTACCGCATACATATATTAATGAATTGATGAGTTTAAGTTCATTTTTTACAACAACCGAGCAAACAATAGTCCAAATATTTGTTCCACAAGATAAAGTAGATCAGATTGGATATTTGGCATGGGTAAGAGGAAATCCTGCATATAAACCGATGATGGATATGATATCGCGGAGTTTAAAAGATAAGAAATTTGCGAAATCTTCATTAGCTATGGATTATTACACCACATTGTTTAAAAAAGAACAGGAAATTAATCCCGTATTTAAAAGTTTGGTGGAACGAGTAAGGGCAGGTGATTTTACATTACGTTATTTCTTGAAGTTTTATCGTAATTATCCTGGGTTAATTGCGGATATTAATAGATATCAAGCTCGTCTTATTTTTACTCCTGATGTGCTTTTAAATCCTTTATCGGGCGTTAAAATTTTTAGATATTCAGTAGCAACTACTCAGCAGTTACAGAAGTATCATCAGAAGTTTGATGAGATTTTTAAAAAAATTACTGCGGAGAGATCATTAAAATTCAGAAATAATAAGTAGATTTTTATAAAAAAAGGGGGAATTTGTTTATGAAATTTATAAGAAATATGATTGTAATAATCAGTTTGACTGCAATGATTGCATATCCAAAACAGATGAGAAAAGCTTCACAAATACCAGCGCCTGGTATACCAACCACTCCGCCACCAGTGTTAGATGAATCCTTTAAGGTTCCTCAGGATAAGCCAAAGCCGTTTATAAATCCAGACATCACAACATTACCTGCTCCAATAAATAGAACTCCTGAAGAGTTTGCACAAAGTCACGTAGCTGCTTTTTCTCAACAACTTATGAATGATATTTTTCCAAGAGAACATACGATTGAGCGTATAGTATTTGAATTTAAAGATAAGTTTCCTGGACCTCAGAAAGAAAGGGATGTAACGATACTTTATAATGCTATCGTGAATAATCCAGACATTAAAAAATTGATCACGTTAAAAAATGCTGTACCAACTTATAATTTTATTAAAGAGGCAATCAATAAAGCTTGGAATAAGAAAGATGATTTGATTTGGGCAGCGAGTTAAAAAATAATAAAATTGCCGTTGTTAGCAGCAGCGGCGATGAACTTTTTCTTTATAAATTCCGAGTGCTATTTCTTGTCTTTCTTGAATTTGCAGCAAAAACTTTTTGATGTAAAACAGATGGCTATAAAATTGTGAAAAATCAGTTTGAAAATCGATATTGCCATTTAAGACTAATACGGGAAGATTTTGTAGTTCGGTGGGGTTGTTTTTATTTTCGATAAACTGTTCATTTTTTTGCTGATAGACCTGTTGGATATATTCCAATGTTAGATTTGATGGGCCCTTGTCCTTCGAAGCTTTAGCGGAGCAGGACTCCAGACGCCTGAGTGCAATTTCGGGCATCACGCGCATATAGATTACACCTTGTGGATTGTTATCACTATTAGAACTTATCCGAAAGCTAGAAAAATGATTATTCCCACCGCTCGTCCTGAGTGTTTTACGAAGTGTAACGTAGTAAAATGTATCGAAGGATGCAATATAAAAGAGATTTTTTTTAATATTTTTCTTATTCCGCATCCTTCGATACATTTTTTTGAAGACAAAAAAACACTCAGGACGAGCGGAATTGGAATTGTCGGATAAACTCTTACGAAGATGCAACGTTTGCTCTGCGAGCCATTTTTCATAGAGCACTATTTCGCAAGAAAGAGTTTCTTCATTGAGACGTGCTAGAAATGCGGATATATCTGAACCAATGGTTCCATCAATGATAAGCATGAATTATTCCGTAATGATACGCGTAAATGCGGGATTTATTCCTACCAAAATCTCTCGTACATTTTTAATATTACCAAGTTCTGCCAGGTCATGAGCGCCAATTTTTTGGTATGGTCCCATCAGGACAACCTCATCATCAGTATCGGCGGTAATATCTGTTACATCAACAATGGTAATATTCATTGCCACTCGTCCAATGACTGGTGCAAGAGTACCATTGATCAGAACAGAGGTTTTATTAGAAAATCTGAACTTATATCCATCATAATAACCAATTGGTAATAAAGCAATCCGGGTTGTTCTTTTTGTTTGATATTCACCAGCATAGCTTACGTATGAATTGGCAGGGATAGTTTTAATATGGGTTATATGTGTTTTCCACGTCATAATGGGTTGCAAGTGTGATCGTTCGTGTCCAAGGCCATAAAGGCCAATACCCATACGGAAAAAGTTAAAATAATTTTTATATTGTATGTTAGAAATAGCAGCGGTGTTACTCATATGAATGTAGGGAACAGTAATATTTTTGGAAAATAGATCTGTAATAACATTATTAAATTGAGTGTATTGTTGTGCTGTGAATTCTGGTTGAGAGTCTGAGGCAGAAAAATGGCTACAAATTCCTACAATGTTGATGTAATCGAGTTGTTGTATCTGATGTATGAATATTATGGCATCAGGAGCAAGAATGCCCATGCGAGAAAGACCAGTGTCTACTTTGATATGCACATCAAATTGATATGAATGTTGTTTGCCGACAGTGTTCAATTTTTGCGCATATGCAAGATTATCAATCATGAATTGGATATTTTTCCCAATAGCATTTTCAATGGGTACATCACTGTATCCGAGGATTAAAATTGGTTTGGAGATGTTTTGTAATGCAAGAGCTTCAGAAAGTTGCATGACCAGTAACCAGTCAATATGCTCATTCTGCTGACATACATACGCCATCTGATGTAATCCATGGCCGTATCCATTTCCTTTGATCACGGCAGCAAGTTTATTGTGGTATCCAATGATATTTTTATAATAATTAACGTTATAGTTAAAGGCTGATGTGCTGATTTCGAGGAAAGTTTGGAGAGGTGTTATGGGATTTGTTGTGGTTGGGTTATGGTATGTAAAATTTTGGTTATTGTTTAAAATCACTGCTTTTCCAATTTTTTCAGTTTCACTCATAGGCAAAAAGGGCTGTTTATAGTATATTATTATTTATAAATATCACTATCCGCTCGAAGATATCCTTCGACAAGCTCAGGACGAGCGGTGGGATAGGAATAGCATTTTTTTAGTTAGGGATTTTTGCGATGATCAAGAAAAAAGATAAAGAAACAAAAGGCGAGTTAATTTTTGGGATTCATCCTGTTATAGAACTTCTTAAAGCCAAAAGACGTAAACTGATCTCTTTGTACACTACCAAACCAACTCCACAAGCATTTGATGAGATTCAAAAGGTATGGCCAAAATATCCAGTACCTATTCAGTATGTTGCACGTGAAGTTCTTGACCGTATGGCAGGAACCTCAGATCATCAGAGTGTGGTAGCATGGGTTCAATCATTCCCCTATCGTAAACAGTTTTTTGATGCTAAAAAGCACAAATTTTTAGTAATGCTTGATGGTGTTCAAGATCCTCGTAATGTGGGCGCCATTTTGCGTTCTGCATATTGTACCGGTGTTGAAGGTGCGATTATGATTAAACGTGGTGGTGCACAATTGACGGGGGTTGCGATTAAATCAGCAGCTGGTCTGAGTGAACATCTTGAGATTTATGCTGCGCAATCTGCACAATCTGCAGTTTTAGAGTTGAAAAATGCTGGCTATAACATTTATTTAACAACCTTTGATGGTGAAAATGCTACAACATGTAAGTACAGCTCACCAATGTGTATTGTGATTGGTGGTGAAGGGTTGGGTATTTCTAAATCAATTTTATCATCTGGTACTCGTGTTACTTTACCGCAAAAAACAAGTGACATTTCGTACAATGCATCTGTTGCTGCTGGTATTATGTTATTTTTGGTCTCGTCGCAACAAAATAAAATTTAACATAAAATAGGGGTCCCCAACGATTTAAGTTGGGGACTTTTTCTTTTATGTTGACTATTTTCCCCATAAAAGAGTAAGAAGAAGGTAAGAAATAGGGGGAATAAAAATGAAGAAAAATTTATTGTGTGTTGCTGGAGCGATCATAATAGTTGTCATTTTTATTGGGTTGAGAAAAAATTCAGCCCCTTTGGTTTCTACCAAAACATATCAATGTATTCAAATGCACGATACAATTCTTTCTGATGAATATTTTTCTGCTATTAACAATACCGTAGAAAATTTATGTAAAGAGCATTGCGCAGCTCATATTATTATTGATCGTTTAAAAAAAGATTTTCTTGCGCTTAACAAAGTAGTTATTGCATATCAGCCTTCAGGTACGCGAGTGATGATATCTGCACATGAACCTCAATGTTGTTTGAATAACTCTGTTATTCTCACAACACACAAAGAGTTGTTGCCTAAGAATGTTTTTACTGAAGATGCTATTGCGGATATTCCCAATATTATGTGTCATTTGCCTCTTGATATATCCTCCCGCGCTCGTCCTGAGCCTGTCGAAGGATATCTTGGAGCGCTCGAAAATCCTTCAACAAATTCAGGACGAGCGCATAGAGAACAAATGGGTAATAATGTAAACATTGCTGTATTAGTTTCATCTTTATTGCAAAAATTACCATCTGATATATATCAAACATACAATCTTGAACTGATACATGAACATTGTCTGCATTTCAGTTATAAACAACAACCACAATTTACAATTCTTTCTTCTGT
>DATAXH010000129.1:0-10521 GCA_036266775.1 Candidatus Babeliales bacterium
CTGTGTTGTTGCGTTTTTCTAAGTCGGCTTTATGATCACGTAAAAAATGTAAAGTTTTTTCATTATTGGCATAAAAAAGCGGCGGATTGCCTTGTGCATCTGGTTCGTTAATCGAAGCAATATTGTTGTTGATGAAATAGTTGATGGCATTGTATTTGTTGAGACGCGTTGCATAATGAATTGGTTTCATACCGGTTGGCGAAGGATCATTGAGCTGTTTGTTGGTGAATGCATAGATCACATTGTCATCTGTATCAATAGCAAGAAATGTCGGGGTTTTATGATCATTGTTGGCAACAATATGCAATGATGTTTCTTGTGCGCAATAGGTAATGGTTTGTGTTTTTTTTTCTTTGATTGCTGTATGGAAAATAGTATCACCATTATGTCGTTTATGTTGAGCCAGATTTAAGTTGTGCGCTACAAACATGCGTATAAAACGGGGATCATCTTTAAGTACAGCAAGAAATGCTGGAGACAATCCTTGTTTATTATGAGTGTCTATTCGAGCCCCTTTTTGTACTAACTGTTTCGCAGTTGCCAGTTGTTTGTTCTCCGTTGCACAATGCAATGGGGATTCTCCATCGTCATTTTGTTCATCAATAGAAGGCAATGTTGGTGTATAAAAACATGCGTAAAACCAATCTGACCAGTTATTGTATGTAGGAGTTGTGGTTAGTATATCAATTATTTCTGTATCACCATTTTGCGCGGCGATATGTAATGCGTTATTGCCATGTCCATCTTTGAGTGCACAGTTTTCACAATTTTCAAGGCGTTGGAGAAGAGCTGCTTTATTTTTGTTGTGAACATCATCAAAGATATTGGTGTAGCTGTTACTGGTGAATAATGTGCAAAGTACAATGAGGCTAATTTTTTTCATGAATTTTTCCTATGGTTTATAATAAATTTGTGCTGATTTTTTTCCCCCGCTCGCCCTGAACCTGTTGAAGGGTTTCTTCGAGCGCTCGAGGATATCCTTCAACAAGTTCAGGACGAGCGCAGAAAATGAATGAGATAACAAGAGTATATTCTATTTTATTGGGTATGAAAAATTGTATGCTGAGATTGTAAAAAAAGGAGGGCGTTATGAAAAGATATTTTTATATAATAATCTTTTATTTTCCTCTATTGGGTGCAGTAGCACCCTTCAAACTTGGTGTTGAAAATATTTCTGAATCATTATTTAAAAAAATATGTCCACATAAACAAAACGGTTCATGTATGGCTGGTCTTATTACGAATCAAACTGGTGTTGATCAAAAAGGGGTCAGGACGATTGATACTTTAGTCAAATTAGGATGCCCATTGCGCTATATCTTTGCACCAGAACATGGGTTTACGAATGTTGTAGCAGGTAAAGAAGTACATGATTCCGTGGATAAAAAAACAGGAGTGCACATTATCAGTTTATATGGCAAAGGCTCGGGAAAAATGATTGCCCCTGAACATATGAATAATATTGATTATTTGATATTTGATATTCAAGATTCTGGGATGCGTCATTATACGTATATTTCTACGTTGTTGAATACGATGAAAATTGCCGCAGAATATGATAAACCATACATTGTCCTTGATCGCCCCAATCCATTGGCAGGCATTATGGAGGGCCCATTGGTGGATTCCGATCTTATTTCATTTATTTCTATCGCTCCAATTCCATTGCGTCATGGTATGACGATTGGCGAACTTGCAGGTTATTTTAATAAATATATTTGTAAAAAGCCCGTTAAATTGCACGTAGTTAAGATGAAAAATTATGATCGAAACTGCGGGTTTATTGGCGAACTTAAACATCAATTATCGCCCAATTTGCAATCATTACAATCATGTTATGGATATAGTTTTTTAGGATTATTGGGAGAGATAGAACCGTTTGATGTTGGAGTGGGAACTCATATGGCGTTTCGATGTATTACGTTACCAGAAAAATTGCATGTACCGCATAGTGTATGGGATAGATTGCAAACGGTGTTGAGTTCATATGGAGTGCAAAGTTTTCATTATCAACACATTAATGCAAAAAATAAGAAAAAAAGAAAAGGATTGCGTTTAGAGTTTTCGGATATTAATAAGTTGCATGCATTTGAACTGTTGATTACCATCTTGCAGTTTTTTACAAAAGAAAAAATTAAATTTTCTTTTTCAGCATCATTTAATAAAGCGGTCGGAACTCCCAAAGTGCAAGAACTGATTGCAGGTAAAATTTCTGAGCGATTATTTTTTGAGCACATACATAAAGATTTGCAGCAGTTTTATCAAAAAGCGCGTACTTTATTTTTGTACGAACCACTCCCGACCATTACATGTAAAACTTTAATCACATCGGGATAAAAAGAGTAGTTTTTATCTGAACCAAGAAAAGAACCATTTTAATATGGAGCTCATGCCACTCCATATATAATGTATTGTTCGAGTGAATATATTTGGTTGGGGTTCAGGTTTTTTAGGTGATGACAATCTTTTTTCAAATTGACGATGAGATTTTTGCGTTATTTTTTGCTGAGTTGAGGATGATGTTGGAAATTCTTCTGCAATAGATTTTTCTTCCTCTTCTGATGAAAGTTCTTCCACTCTTCCCAAAAGCGGTTCTTCTTCTGTTTTTTCTGCTTGTGGAGTAAGGATTATTGCCATTGTAGGTTTATAACGTTCCCACGCTGCCTGTAAATAAGATAAAGCATATTGTTGAAAGCAGTTATTCATATAAATGAGCTTATCGTCGATTGTTGGCCATTGTATATTATTTATTGCTACATAAGTAATGTATAATATGGCCTGATTTTTTAATGTTTCTTCATGTTGGCTTGCTTGGCCTGTTCTTTTAAATATTTCTAATACTTGTAAAAGATTTTTAAAGTAATCAGGAGTATAAATAGAAAAATCTGTTTCTTGCATTGTTTTTATAGAGGAGGGATTTATTTTGAGCCATTCTGGATAGGCTTTAATTATTTCTTCAAGTAGTTTTTTTTCTTGTTCTTTTATATTATGCATAGCTATAAGCTGCTTTGCGACTTCTTCTCGTTGTGTCTCCATACCAAAAGAGTAAAAAAATAGAATAAGCGCATTTAAAATAACACATAAAATATTATGATGATTCATATTTTTTTACTCTCTTTTTTTATGGATTTTATTGCTATCTTCCCGTTAACCATAACCACCAAGAAGTAATCGTTGAGGTTATAGTGCTCATAAAATCGGTTATATTTTGTTGTACTCGATTAAAGCCATTGGTTATCCAAGGTATCCATTGTTTATTGATTTCTTCTTGTCTCAATCTTAATCGTTCTAATCTTTCTTGTTCTTGGTTTTGTTGTTCTAATCTTTTTAAATTTTCTAACTTTGCCAAATTTTGTAGTCTGTCTAGTTCTATTTCCTCATATATTGCTTTGTTTATTTTTTCTTGTTCTATTTTCTGTTGTTCCGCTAATCTTTTTCGTTCATTTTGTTCTTCTTGCTCTTTTCTTTGTTGTTCTGCTTCTTTTATTTCTTTTACTATTTTATTTGATTCTTCTTTGGCTTTATTTTTAAGTAATTCTTGTAGTTCTTCGTAACCAGAAAGTTTATTATTAATTTTTTCAATAGCATTAGTTATTTTTTCTTTTAGTTTTTCATCTTGGGGAAGTAATATCTTATAATATTCCTCTAAAAGAGTTTTATGTTGTTGGTAGTCTTCTGCTGTTAATTTTTCTTTTTTTTGTAATTCTTTATCATGTTGTGACAATTTTGTTTCGAGGATTTTTCTGGCATTAACCATTTGTTTTTGTTTTTGAGATAGAGAATTTGAGAGAATTTTTTTTAACTCTGGAGCAGCGTCTTTAGGAATTTTTGTTAATACAAAAGTAAAGTTTGGATATGGATTTTTGTCTTTTTCATGAGTGATTGTTGGAAGGAATTGGTTCATATTTCTTAATACTTGTCCAAATTCATACATTTGTTTTGTTGTAATTTGATTATCAGTTTCGAGCTTTTTTTTGATAAAATACGTTTCATTTTTTGGTACAATTTTTAAATTTTGTCTTGTATTCCACCATAGTAGCTGCAAAATGTATGTTTTTGTTGGGAGATCCCAATTTTTTGTATCAAGATATGCAATTTGTTCTTTAGGATTGTTTGGCCATTTGTTTTCAATTAAAAAACTTGATGAGGGTTCTGTAGCTGGCTGGGTTATTTCCATCCCTAAAGATGAAAAAATAAAGACGAACATAGTACATAAGGCTGCATATAACACATTATAGTATTTCATATTTTACCTTTTCTTTGTAAATATTTTTTATATTCCTATTAACCGTGACCACAAAGAAGGATCTACTTTTTCTTCTTGTTTTAAATTTATATAATTATTTACGGCATTAAATTTTTGATCTAAATTTTGATATCTTAAAGAATCTGGATCTTGTAATTTTTCTCGTAAACTCATGAGAAGATCAAGATAATCATACAGTTGAGGTATTGTAAAATCAGCGTAATTTACTATTAATTGCTTATCTATATTGCCCATAAGATCTATATGCTCAGTTTTCTCGTAATAATCATTAATTATATTTTGAGGAACTTTTTGGTCTTCTGAATATACAATTAATTCCACTAATGCTCTTTTGTAGATTTCTAGATCTTTTATGGTGTTTTGTTGAGACCGTATTTTTTCTGCATTAATTTTTGCTATTGCTTTTGCATCTTCTAAATTGATAATTTTGGTCACTTTTTCAATAGCGAGTTGATAGTCTGTATGATGATTGGCACGGATCATTTCGAGACAATTATGCATCAAATTGATTTCATGAGTATTATAACTGATCACCTTTTTTTCAACTAACTCTATTAAATAATCTATAAGATAATTTTTTGAGGAATGATTTTCAGTTTTCAGTTTGGGTAAGATAATAATAAAATCTTTGCGATTAAGAGAGTTGTTGATGTTTGTAATAATCAATTTTAATTCTGGACAAACTTGATGAGGATATTTCCTCAAAAATTGATCCATAATCTTTAATTTTGAATTCTGAGTATATTGATAATCTTTTGGCTTAATTATATTTTCTGTTTTGAGATATTCGATTTTTTCTCTGACCTGGTGTTTATAATCAGTAGTTTTTTGTGTTAAATCCTTATTCATTGCTTTTCGTATAAAAGAGAAAGCTTTTATTGCTTGTTGGGTTGCATTTTTTGCATCTTCCATGCCCCATGCTGGAAAAAAGATGATAATCATAAGTGGCGCAACGTGGCGTGAACTATATTTTTTCATTAATTGTCTTTGTTTTTTATGAACAAATTGGTTGTCTTATATTATTGTACAAAAAACTTGTTATGAATTGAAATATTGAGAATTTTCTTTTAAGTTATATTTTTTACATAAGAAACAGTTTTTGCATAAATCAATTACGCATAGACGTTTTTATGAAAATGTTTTTAGGAATGATTTTCTTATTTTTATTTGATTTTCAGTTATTTTTTTATGATAAAATATTGTTTTCTTTATGTGTGGTTGCAGAGATAGAAAGAGTCAATATTTTTTTTGATTTATTCTAAATGTATTAAAAATAATGTACGTGTTTAAAAATATTGAAGAATATATTTTCAATAAAAAGTTAACAAAACTATTTGATTATAAGGAATTTAGTCATTATCCTAGAATGATACCATATATTCTCTTTTTTCATATAGTAACTATTTTAAAAAGTTTTATAAAAAAATGAGGTTGGTTTTTGCCTTGCCTGTGATATTTTGAGCATGAAATTAATCATTATATTTTGTCTCACTATGTTGATGTTGTATAAGTAAGCAATAACAGTTAAAAATTAAAGGATGATATGGAACAGCATAATCGTGTTTCACCCGCACCTTTTTTGGTAAATGATGCGGGTGAAAAAACAGAGAATAATTTGTATATGTTTTCTGTAGTAAAACCTGATGGGATTAAGGAGCGGGTAAGTGAGCAACGATTGCGACGAACGATTGGCTGGGCCTGCATAGGATATGAATCTTTTGTTGATGTTGAGTTGATTTTGAGTGAAACATTGAAAAATATTTTTGATGGTATTACTCCTCAAGCAATAGCAGATGCTTTGATACTTGCAGCGACGACGTTTATTGAACGTGACCCTATTTATAGTAAGGTTACGGCGCGTTTGCAGCTCAAAAAACTATTTAGACAAGTTACTCACACCTCTATTGCACGTATTGATAGTGAAGAGACGTATCGTAAATCTTTTGTGAATGCTATACGAACAGGTATAGATCTTGAACTGCTTGATGAGCGTTTAGCTGGTTTTGATGTAGAATATCTTGCGCAACAATTGTGTCTTGATCGTGATAATTTGTTTGATTATATGGGAATTAATACTTTATATAGAAGATATTTCCTTAAAAATGAAACACGATATTTGGAATTGCCGCAAGTTTTTTGGATGCGTATTGCAATGGGCCTTGCATATAATGAGGCTGATAAAAATGCAGTAGCTCTTGATTTTTATAATGCGATGTCTACATTACATTATGTACCAAGCACGCCGACATTGCTCCATTCAGGCTTAACACGTCCGCAATTAAGTTCTTGTTTTCTTTCTACGGTAGAAGATGATTTGCTCGATATTTTTAAAAGTTATTCAGATACGGCTATGCTTGCAAAATGGTCGGGGGGTGTTGCGGTTGATTGGACTAATATTCGTGCATGTGGATCAATGGTCAATTCAATCAAAACAGAAAGCCAAGGGGTTGTGCCCTTTTTAAAAATTAACAATGACACTATTGCAGCAATTAATAGAAGCGGTAAACGTCGTGGCGCTGCTGTTGTGTATCTTGAAACGTGGCATTTAGAAATTGAAGATTTCATTGATTTGCGCAAAAATACCGGCGATGAGCGTCGTCGTACCCATGATATTAATACTGCTCATTGGATTCCTGATCTTTTTATTAAGCGTGTTATTGCTGATGAAAATTGGACACTGTTTTCTCCTGAAGAAACTCCTGATTTACATCACATTTATGGCAATGCATTTGAAAAACGTTACAAAGAATATGAAGAACTTGCAAAATTAAATGTTATAAAAATGCATAAGACGATTTCTGCGCGTGGTTTATGGCGTAAAATGTTAAGTCGTCTTTTTGAAACGGGACATCCATGGATTACGTTTAAAGATCCGTGTAATATTCGTTCTCCACAGGATCATGTAGGGGTTGTTCATAGTTCTAATTTGTGTACTGAAATTACGCTTAATACATCAGCTGAAGAAATTGCAGTATGTAATCTAGGTTCGGTTAATCTTGGTTTTCATGTAAATAACGGAAAATTAGATACCGAAAAATTACGTAAAACGGTTTCTGTTGCAGTGCACATGTTGGATAATGTTATTGATATCAATTATTATCCTGTTAAAGAGACACAGACATCAAATTTACGTCATCGTCCAATAGGCCTTGGAGTGATGGGTTTTCAAGATTTATTGTATCAAGTAGGTTTTAATTTTTCTTCGCAAGAAACAATAATATATGCAGATGAAGTTATGGAATTGATTGCTCATTCTGCAATTTTAACTTCTTCACAATTAGCCAAAGAGCGTGGAGCTTATTCATCGTATAAAGGTTCTAAATGGGACCGTAATATTTTCCCGCAAGACACTGTGGACCTTCTTGAACAAGAGCGTGGTGATACGATTGCAGTTGGTCGGGGCGGCAAACTTGATTGGACTGATGTTCGCAATCATGTCCAAACATATGGTATGCGTAATTCAAATGTCATGGCAATTGCGCCAACAGCAACTATTGCAAATATTGCCGGAGTTTTTCCTTCAATTGAGCCGATTTATAAAAATATTTACGTTAAAGCTAATATGAGTGGTGAATTTACTGTTGTTAATCAATATTTGGTTGATGATTTAAAAACTCTCGGATTATGGGATTGCGAGATGCTTGAATTGCTGAAATATTATGATGGTAACGTCCAGATGATTGAACGTATTCCACAAATATTGAAAGACAAATATCAAGAAGCGTTTGAAATTGATCCATTACATCTTATTAATATTACTGCTGCACGTGGTAAGTGGATAGATCAAAGTATTGCGCATAATGTTTTTATGAAAGGTGTTTCTGGAAAACAACTGAATGATATTTATATTGGTGCATGGAAAGCAGGTCTTAAAACAACCTATTATTTGCGTACACTCGGCGCAAGTCAGATTGAAAAATCAAGTCTTGATGCAAATAAGTTTGGTTTTACACAGAAACGAATTTATAAAACAGTGGAAACTGTAGAAGTTGAAAGCGCTGCGGTTATGGCAGAAGAAACAATTGCATCAGATGACGCAATTGTTGATGGTAAATCATGCTCTATTTCTGATGATCCTGAGTGTGATGTATGTCAATAGCCCATCTTCGTAAAACTACGATGGGCGTAATTTGAAGAATTAATATATAAATATGTTCGTGGTGACCCTTCGGCAAGCTCAGGAGTAAACGCCCGCCTGCCCGCCGCAGCCTTGGCGAAGGCGGGTCGAACCATACGAACGGCATGGAAAATAATTATGAATAAAAATGGAATAATAAATAACTCAACTGTAGATCCAAATAAAATTTTGCCCATGAGGTATCCTTGGGCTCGTCAGCATTACAAAGATGGTGTAGCCAATAACTGGACGCCAGAAGAAGTTTCGATGCAACATGATGTAGAACAATGGAAATCATCCACCGTTCTGACTGCAGCGGAACGCCGACTTATTTTGTGGAATCTTGGTTTTTTTTCCACAGCTGAATCATTAACCGCAAACAATTTGGTTTTAACAGTCTATAAACATGTAACCAATCCTGAATGTCGTCAATATCTTTTGCGTCAGGCATTTGAAGAAGCAATTCACACCGATACATTTATTTATTGTTGTGATTCATTAGGATTGGATCCGGATGAAATTTATAGAATGTATGAAACGGTTCCTTCTATTAAAGCAAAAGATGATTTTGTTGTTGGATTAACAAAATCAATTTTGGATCCGAATTTTACGACTGATACCACAGAAAATGTACAACGTTTTTTGCATGATCTGATCGGTTTTTATGTGATTATGGAAGGTATTTTCTTTTATGCTGGTTTTGCAATGATGCTTGCATTAAAACGTCAAAATAAAATGATTGGTATTGGTGAGCAATTTGAATATATTATGCGTGATGAAAGTCTTCATCTTGCATTTGGTTGTGATCTAATCAATGTCATTAAAGCAGAAAACCCTGAAGTGTGGACAGAATCATTCCAACAAGAGATCATGGAACTGATTAAACAAGCTGTTGTATTAGAAAAACAGTATGCTCATGATGCGTGTCCGAATGGAATGCTGGGAATTAATGCTGAACAGTTTAGTGAATATGTTGAACATATTACTGATCGTCGTTTAGAACGCATTGATTTACCAAAAATATATGGCACCAAAAATCCATTCCCATGGATGTCGCAATCAACTGATTTAAGTAAAGAGAAAAACTTTTTTGAATCACGCGTTACAGAATATCAAACTGCTGGTTCATTAGAGTGGTAAATCTCACTGTTCATCCTGAGCCTGTCGAAGGATTTGAGTCAATGAGGAGAAGAAAAATTTTTCTTCTCCTTTTTTTTTATCCAGATGCTTGGTATAGTGCTGGAGAGTTATAAAGTTTTTATTTTTTTAAAGGAGTTTACGATGAAAAAAATAGTTATCTGTATGAGTTTACTGTGTGCTGTAACCATGCAAGCAAGTGAAAAAAGAAGTGGAAAAACAACGGTGAATACACTTGATGAAACGCGTGCATATATTAAAAATAGACCAAAGAATCCTAATGGCATGCAAACTATGGATTACGTGAAACAACTAGATACCAAAAGTAAAAAAATCAGTTTTGAAAAATCTCGAGATACACAAAATTTTGAACAACAAAAATAAATAAATTTTTACTTTTTTTTGGAGATAGTAATGATCAAAAAAAGAGTGTTGTATGGGTTATTAATATTTTTTGGTAAAATTCATACGATGGAACTTATACAAAAAGTTGAGCAATTGGTGAGTTCTCCTGAAGGAAAAAGTGTTGAAGATACAATGGTTAATTTTGTTAAATCGCCCACAGGACAAAATATACTACAAGAAGTAGAAACAAAAGCTGAGTCTCTTTTTTCACATTCAACTGCAACATCTGCTACAACTACTACAGCCATGACTACAACGCTGAAGAGATCCGCCATAACAACAGCTACTACAGCAACAACTACCACCACTTCTACAACCCCGACGATTGTTGTTAATAATGATACAGCAGTCCATAATGCTATTAATCAAAATCAACAATCTCTATCCTCTTCAAGTCAAATTAAAAACGTACAAGAGAAAGCTCCATTGTCTAAAAGCAATCAACCATCTAATCAAGTTCCTAATTTACAACTCAATAATGCATTGCCTTTAACAACGGCTTTGAGTGGCTCATTAAAAACGCCAAATAAAAATATTGATCAATTATCCAAGAATATTAAGCATGTGAAAGCAGCTCAAACTGCGCGCGATAATA
>DATAXH010000130.1:0-10622 GCA_036266775.1 Candidatus Babeliales bacterium
TCAACTTCTGGAACAGTGTTTGGAACTTGTTGGCCGGAATTGTTGGCACTTGTCGAAAATAAACCATCAAAATGGGATAACAGTTGTAACAATCCTGCATGATCAGGAACCCGCAAGGCAACTGTCCCATCTTCTGACATACTATAAGCCGGCACGCTTGTCTTTGCCTTAAAAATCAAAGTAACTGGGCCTGGCCAGCATTTATTTATAAGTTTTTCAATTTGAAAAATTTTTCCTTCGGCAACTTCTATAAAATCAAAAGCTTTTTCAGCAGCCCCAATCAGAATAAGATATGGCTTTTTTGACCGATTTTTTAAAGCATCAAGATGTGCTCGCCCTTGTGCGGATAGATCGGCCAGCAGACCCAAAACAGTATCTCCCTCCGCCAAAACAACTTTACCTGCATACAACTGGCGTGCAACATAATCTACTGTCTCAGGATTATCCCAAAATAATGGTTTCATTTAAAGCCTTTTTCTTTTGTAAATAATGATACAATGGGCCTATTAAAATTTCTTTTTTGACATTTTTGCATTCTATTGTACGATAAATAGTAGGTTATGTTTTTGCCTAATTGACCAAATTTTTTCAAATTTCTTGAAAATAAAGATAAATGGCATCTATAACTTACATATACAAAGAATAGCAAAGTAATAATAAATAACCATGAGAGAACGGAGAAAATCGATGAAAAATACAACCACACAAAAGGCTACTGCTGCAACCAAAGCAGCAAGCAAGCAACGCAGCTACAATGAGATTGTCGACTATTTAGAAACTCGTTGGGCAGCGAATCGCGCCGATACAGCTCTTTCTGCACTTAAACAACTTGATAAAGCTCTCGGTTCCCTTTCTCAAAAAGTTCCAAGTATCATTATCGCTGGCACTAATGGCAAAAGCTTAACTGCTCATTTTACAACACGTCTTTTACGCGAAGAAGGCTTAACTGTTGGCACATTTTACACACCACATTTTTTAACATACAATGAACGTTTTGCATTGAATAATGAACTTATTTCTAACAAAAATTTTACTGACGTTGGTAATGAAGTTATTAACACTGCTGAAGATCTTAACTTATCATTAAATTCATTTGAATTACTTACAATGATGGGACTCGTATATTTTAAACAAAGCAATGTTGATGTTGCTATTTTAGAAGTGCATGAAAACGGTCCGTCTGATGCAACTAATATTTGTTTATCAAAAATTGTTGCGATTACAAGAATCATCGATCCTCAAGCTGCTCCAAATGCAAAACATACTGATAAAGCATTAATTCAAGAAATTTTAAGTATTGTTAAACCAACATCAATTGTTGTATCCGCTGATCAAAGCAAACTAAATCTGCAAACAATGCAAGAAATTGTTGTCGCAAAAAATGGAGAATGGGCAATGCCTATTCGCAAACTTGCTCCGCTTGCATATCCGTTTGAACAATTACACGGCAGATGTGCCGCGTTAGCAGAACGTATTACATCTATTTATATCAATTCATTCGCGCATAAAGATGCTGTTCTTGTTACTAACAGTCTTCTGACTAAGAAAAAAGGTCAACGCGGTCGCCCAACATTAGAAGTTAAACGTCAGACAGAACTTAATCCAAAACGTACAATCGAACAGTTCTGGAAAGAAACCTTAAGTACATTACCTGGACATTTCCAAGTACTTGACAAAGAAAAACCAACAATTCTTTTAGACCCTGCATGCAATCTTGATGCATTCAAAAATCTTCTTCTTGGTACCAGACTTCTTCATTACAAAAAACCACTTAAAGGATTAACAATAATTCTTGGTTGCAACAATGAAGAATTAGATACGCACGAACTCATTAAATTACTCCGTTACTTCTTCAAGAAAACATCTGGCCAAGTTGTTGTGTGTCCAGTCGAAACAGTTCCAGGACACAAAGGGCATAAAACGTGGGATGTTGAAAAAATAACTAATGATATTAAGAGTTTAAAAATAAAAGCTAAAGCAGCAGCAAATTTTGCTGAAGCTCTTGAAGCTGCACAAAAAACAGTTGATGAACGTCATGGCGTTATTGTCATCACCGGTTCAGCATCGATTGTTTCTGAATACTGGAAGCATAAAGGCTTGAAAAAACTCGCTAACTAAGAAAAAATATGATCTCAATCGCCCTTGGATTATTGATCGGAACATTGTACGGGCTCTTCTTTGTTACCCAACAAAGGAGAGCTTTATCTTTTGATCCAACAAATTTTACGCGTCATCTTATCACATCAATCATGCTATCATCACTTCGTTTACTTATTTTATCCCTGTGTATTCTGTATATATTGCACTCGTCAATAATCAATCTTATACTGGTACTAATATCTTTTATTCTAGCTTTTGGATATATCGTCAATACTAAGTTGAAACAACGTAATTGTTCGTATGTTTCGACCCACCTGCCCACCGACCTGTCCTTTGTAGCTTTAGCGAAAGAGGAAGCCTTGGCAAAGGCTGGGTCGAAGGAATCGAACGGAGATTCTAATGAACGGTGCTGATTTACTAGCAACACACCAATGGTCTTTTGCTTCCAAACTTCATTATGCAGAACATCCATTATTCACGGTGAATAGTGAAATAGTATTCCATACATGGATCATCATGTTGCTCCTTGCGTTGGCACTTTCAAGCGTCAATTTTCTTTTACATCATACGGTTCTTGGCCGTTTTATACTTATCAGATTGGTCACATTCTTTATCGATCTTACGCATCAATCACTCGGAACATTTGTGTTTGATCATTGCGTTTTTGCAGCATCTCTTTTTATTTTTATAGCGCTTTGTAATACCGCACCACTCATTCCATGGCTTGAAGAACCAACACGAGATCTTAATACAACACTTGCACTTGGCATTATCTCATTTATCTACGTTCAATTAGCAGCTATACAAGCACGGGGATTTGGTTCGTATCTCAAAGATTTTTTTAAACCATTTTTTGTGATGTTCCCGCTCAATGTTGTCGGAAAATTATCATCAATTGTATCAATATCTTTCCGGTTATTTGGTAACATATTTGGAGGAGCAATTATCACAAAGCTCTATTTTACATTCATCAGTGGATCAATCATTCTTGAAACATTAGGTCTTTTATCCGGTCTTAATTTTGTTATGATCGGATTTTTCACATTATTTGAAGGTCTTTTGCAAGCTTTTGTATTTGCAATGCTCACGCTAACGTATATTTCTCTCGGTACACAAGAAGGTGGACATTAATGAATTCTGAATTTTTACATTTTGGCGCCGTAGCAACATCCATAGCATTAAGTTCTATTTCTGTTGGTTTTGGCCAAGGAGTTATTAGTTGGAGTGCACTCAAAAATATTGATCGGCAGCCTGCTGCACAAGAAGATATTATGCGTGTTGCTATTATTGGTATGGCATTAGTTGAAACCGTTGCAGTATTGGGATTACTCATTTCAATTCTTTTATTGTTCTATATATCGCAAGTTTCAGGAGACATTTTTGCAAATTATGCTTCAGTTGGTATCATTGCAGCAATGGGAATAACCGGCTTAGTGGTAGGATTTGCATCATCACTTCCTGCACAAGCAGCATGTGATGCAGTTGCACGTCAACCATTTTTTGCACAACGCATTTCAGGATTTATGTTAATGACACAAGTTATTACACAAACTCCTATTATTGCAGCATTTTTAGTTTCTCTTTTTATTCAACATCAATCTGGTGCAATTGTTACTATTACTGATAGCCTTCGCCTTATTGCAAGTGGATTATGTGTTGGTATTGGCAGCATTGGTCCTGCAATTGGACTCAGTACATTTGCAAAAGCGGCAATGAATAGTATTGGGAAAAATAGTAAAATATATGACAAGGTAGTTTCATTTACCTTTATCAGTCAAGCATTAATTGAAACTCCGGTCATTTTTTGTTTATTAATCGCAATTACACTTCTTTTTGCTGTTCCTTATACAACAGAAGAAAATATGATCGATGGCGTTATATTTATAGCAGCTGGTTTATGCACAGGACTTGGAACAATTGGAACAGGTATCAGTTCAGGATTAACCTCTGCAGCTGCATGCGCACAAATTGGTGAAAATCCCGATTCATATAATATGCTTTCTCGCACCAGTATACTTGCGCAAAGTTTAATTGAAACCATTGTTTTGTACACCGTTATTTTGTCTCTACTCATGATTTTATTTAGGTAAACTTCTGTAACTAATATGCTCTTAAAACCCACTTTATTCTCATTCATTCTCTTGGCGATATGTATCACCCACATCTCTTTTACCATGCATGATAAAAAACAATTAACAGCACAAAAACAACGCATGCAACAAAATTTACAAAAAAAAAGAACACAAGACCAACTCGATAACAAACTCCTAGATTTATGCAATACAGATATAACCAACAAAGACCTATCATTCACCCTCAAGCTACGCGATGCTGCAAAGGCTCTTCTGGATAATGGTGCTAATGTAAATGTAAAAACTCTAAATAATGCAACATTTCTAGATGGAGTTACTCCACTTGATTCTGCTTGTCTGACCAATAATCTTTCAATAGTAAAGTTACTTATTGCTTCTGGTGCCAATGTTAATGTTCAAAATAAAGATGGTCAGACGTCCTTAGATATTGCCACACAAAAAAGATCTTTTGATATAGTAAATATACTAACAATGGCAGGAGCAAACCCCAATATTCACAATTTTGTAACTAGACAAATTCCTTTATATACTGCCTGTTTTAATGGTGATATAAATATTGCAAACATTTTACTGCAAAATAATGCTTATCCTGACATACAAAGGGTTGATTACATAACGCCACTCCATATTGCTGTATATAAAGGCTTCATTAATATAATAAAGTTATTATTTACATTTCATGCCAATCCAAACATTCAAGATGGTCAGGGGATGACTCCACTGAATCTTGCCTGCAAAACAGAGAGTGTAGAAATAGTAGAAGCTTTACTTAACAATAATGCAAATCCAAACATTCCTAATAAAAAAGGAACAACACCACTACACTTTGCTGCAGATAGGGGATCTATTGATATCGTAAAGTTATTACTTACATTTCATACAAATATAAATGCTCAAACTAATAAAGATAAGATAACTCCCCTGCATTTTGCTTGTGCAAAAAGCAACTTCGAAATTGTAGAAATATTGCTGAATAATCAAGCAACTGTAAATGCTCCTAAAAATATAGGTGCTCCTTTGCATCATGCTATTCTTAATGACCATTTTTTCACTGTAGCATTATTACTCAAATATGGTGCCAATGTACATGCTCAAGCAGAAGACGACTGTGCACCTATACACGTTGCTTATTACAAAAAAAATCGAATTATAATATACCTTCTTTTGCTCTATGGCGCCGAAGATGTCTCTCGCCAACAAACTCAACAAGAAAAACAAAAATTTTTTGAAGAAGTGAATCAAAAAGAACCCGAAGCAACAATTCCAAAAGAAGTGCCAAAAAAAGATATTCTTATAAAAAATCAGCCACCTCAAAAAAAATTTTCTTCCACCAAAACTTTGCAAAACAAGTCACAACCTGTAAAAAATCCGGTTACTATAAACAAAAGTACCCCACAAAAAAATACATATCTCATTTTACAAGGCAAAAAATTGAAATGGGGTAAATTCTTAAGTACACGTCAACAAGAGGCAATCAAAGATCATGCAAAACAGCTCAAATACTGGCCTGAAGTACATAATCTTGATATTAAACCTCTCCAAGGAACGGAAAAAGGGATATACCGCCTGCGTGTTGGAACCTGTCGTGTTATTTTTTCTATTGATATAGAACAGCATCAGATATTTATTCAAGAGATTGGCTTACGCAAAAATATATACAAAAAAAGTAAACTCCTTTAATCTTTTAAACAGTTTTCAATTACATTACAAAATATTTATACACAAAGGTTTTTTCCATGAACAAACAAATAACTACATTAATGATTGTGATTGCATTAATTAATCTTACAACTCATGCTATGGAACATTACATAAATCACAAAAAAATTGATCACAGCTATATAAATATAATACATAAACAATATCCTCATCCTCGTAAAAAACTAACTCGTGAAGAAATTATACATAATATTATTCATGATAAATCACCAACTACTGACAAGTTACAAAATGCACTGATAGGAAGCATTATACATCAATTAGAACTCAGAGAAATAATAGCCCAATAAAGGCACTCATGATGCACCACCATCTTCTGGATACCATCGGCAATACTCCACTCGCCCGCATTCCTTTTACTACACCAGCAACAATCTATGCAAAACTGGAATACCTAAATCCTGGTGGCAGCATCAAAGATAGATCAGCTTTGTATATGGTGGAACATGCGGAAAAAACAGGAATTTTAAAACCAGGTGGAACAATTATTGAAGCATCATCAGGCAACCAGGGTATTGCACTTGCAATGATTGGTGCTGCAAAAGGTTACAAAGTTATCATCACCACCACGCCTAAATTCAGCCAAGAAAAATTACAAACAATACAGGCCTATGGCGCTGAAATAGTTATGTGTCCGGTAACATCTTTTATTGAAGATCCTAATAGTTACCATTCCACTGCTGTACGATTACAAAAAGAAACACCCAACTCTTTTATGCCCAATCAATATTTTAATCCAATCAATGCACAAGCACATTATTCTCTCACGGGTCCTGAAATTTGGAACCAAACTCATGGTACCATAACACACTTTTTTGCAGCTGCAGGTACTGGTGGCACTGTGTATGGAACGGGTAAATATCTTAAAGAACAAAATCCCAACATTAAAATTATTGCTATTGATGCAAAAAATTCATTCTACTCAACACAAGGGAATCCAAAGCCATACAAACTTGAAGGTGTAGGAATTGATTTTACATCTGATGTTGTTGATTACAGTATGATGGATGAAATTATTCCGGTAACTGATGAAGATGCATTTGGAATGCTCAAAAATTTAGCACGCAATTATGGATTTTTAGTCGGATTAAGTAGCGGCGCTGTTGCATGGGGCGCACAACATTATGCACAACAATTACACAAAGATGATGTTGCTGTGATGATTTTTGGAGATTCTGGACGAGCTTATTTGACAAAGAATGTGTATTAAATATCCGTTCGCAACCCTTCGACAGGCTCAGGGCGAACGGGGATAAAAAAATTACCAATCCTAAATCCGTTCGTGCTGAGCTTGTCGAAGCATACGAACGCATAGAAAAGGATAACATTATGTGCTTTTCAGCAAATGCAAGTTTTACCACCGCTGCTGGATTATCAATCATAGGTCTATTATCAATACATGCTGCAAAAAAAAATAAACAACTAATGCCACTTGCATCTTGTCCATTTTTTTTTGCTATTCAACAAAGTTGTGAAGGTGTTGTTTGGTTAACACTCAATGCTGGAAATACAACAAGTTTGTTACATATCGTTGCAATGTATGGTTTTGTTAGCTTTGCCGCTCTTTTTTGGCCGATTTGGGTGCCATTCGCATTATATCTTCCTGAAAAAAATCATCGGCGAAAAAAATTACTTCTCATGACACTGTATCTTGGTTGTTTCAGCGGAATTTTACTTTTTTTTAGCTGGATTTTACAAATAACAGGAGCTCAAGTTATTAATCATCATATCGATTATCCGGTTGTTGATGAATATCCTTTTGGCATTACTAATGTATGGTTCAAAAATATCATTACATGGATAACTTCATTATCATATTGCATAGCAACCATGGCGCCATTCTTTATTTCCAGCATTAAAAAAATATGGATGGCTGGCATTATTATCATGATTGCTTTTGTAATATCATATATTTATTATTACGCAACATTAGGATCAGTGTGGTGTTTCTTTGCCGCAATAGCAAGTGGGTTACTGTATCTTGTTATTCAAGGAAATAATAAATAATACAATTTACTTTTGATGTTTTCTTTTTATTGCATCTTCAAACATTTGTATAATTATTTTTGCATAATGAATATGACTAAGAAGTTCCCTTAAATATTCTTCTTCTTCTTTAGTTTTATTGAGCGCTCTGTCTTCTTGATCATATTGTTCTTGCCATATTCTCAAATAATTTTCCATCTGTAACAACATTGGTCCATTTTCAGTAGTAATTTCTGGATCAGCCTTTGCATTAAGAAGAATTCGGATAATATCCACATCATGCTCACTTACACCGTAGTTCAAGTAGCGAACTTCAAATATTAAAAGAGTATTTTGTTGATGTATATCTACTCCTTTTTCTATAAACCATGGTAGAATATTAGGGATCTCTCCTCCGAATACATTATATACTGCATCTCCCAACAATGATTCTTCAGATCCATCTGTCTTATTATAATAAGTAAAATTAATATCAGCTCCCTGGGATAAACATAATTCAATCTGTTGTTTATAAGCTTGAATATCTGTTTCATCGTTTGAACATGCATTATACAACTCTTTTTGAAGTTCTAGACGTCGTTGAGCTTCTTTAATTTGTAAAACTTCGGCAACTTTTTGATTAGTACAATTAAATTTTTGTGAAAGATGTTTGATCATTGCAAGACAAAAAGATGGATTATTAACTAACAAATTAAGTTGCTTGCTAACCATGGCTAGATTACTAATATTTTTTGCAACAGCTTCGAGAGATTGAGCAGATGCAATTTCATTAAGAAAATAAATAATATGACTTAACATCTCTGGTGGTAAATCAGTGAAATGCACAAGATCTCTTATGTTTGCTTCATCCAAAAGTACATCACCTACAACTTCTACCCATCTGCCGGTTGGCAACAAAAGACGTGATCCGGTAGGTATTGATCGTCCTTCACGCAGTCGTTTCATGCCATAACTCAATGGTGTTGATAATAGTATTAAACTTAAGAAAAAATTTAATTTCTTCATCGCATCTCCTTTTTTATATTTTCTCCATAAATCTTTCAATAATCTTCATATCAATCGGTTCTGGATGCACTTCTGTTACTGCGCAAGCATTATCAGAATTTAAAGCTTTTGTAACAACCGGCTTGGTAACAACTGATGTTTGTAGCAATGATGTGTATCCCATTTTTTGTAACGTAGAACCTACCTGCTCGGTGTGAGAACCACCCGCAAGGACAACAATCAGCGGAACTTCAGGCGATGTCACAACTGAATGGGTAATATTCATATCAATCAACGCACTGTCAAAAATGCATAACTTTTCAAGCTCTTGGCGATATTGTTTGCGTTGTAATTGTGTGCAATATTCAGCAACGGTTTTTTTCTTTATAAAATCCATCCTTGCTAATGCACTGTACACGGAATTAACCGCACGTTTATACACACTATTCAACAGCTTGCCATCGTTGTATTTCTTTATTTTTTCAATTTCATCAATAACTTCTTTATACAATGATGTCACCGCGATTGTTGCAGTTGAACGAAAAGATTGAGGATTTGCTGTAATATTACTCAGCAATGGCCCAATACTGGCAACCCGACAATAGCGATACTCAACGTTATCAACAGCAACTCCTAATGATCGTGCCTTATGTGCCAATTGCCCAAGCACTCCCTCAGAACAATTAATGCCAAAATTACAACAAACCATCCGTCCATCATTATTAACGGAACTTAAATCTTCAACAATAAATTTAATTTTTTTATCTACGGATCTTTTCAGAAGAGATTCAATATATGCACGTTGGTCTTTATTGGCAGGATGAGTCTTAAGATGATAATCGCCCAAACAAAGCACAAGTTGCTGTGATTGAGTATGCGGATTCATTATTTTGCCATAAGCAGCAAGCTGATACAAATACCCAAAGGCTGTATGCCCTGCTAATAAAGCAATCACAAAACAACTTTTACTTAATATCTTCATCATAGCCTCCTTCTGATTTCAATATAATAAAATCTGATCCTATTACACAAGATTTTTGGCACTATTGCTTTTTATAATAAGGGTTTTATATACTAAAACTGAAAGGGGAAAGTTAGGTATGAATACAATACATCGCTCTCGTGCAATAAAAAATATTTTGGGTGGATTGGCTGGAATCAGTCTTATTATTCTGATTCATGAAATGGGACACTTTCTCTTTGCCCACCTTTTTGGCGTCCCAACCCCACTGTTTTCTCTTGGATTTGGACCAGCTTTATCCGCACTGCCTATCGGGCAAACGGTTTTCCAGATAAGCCTTTTACCATTTGGCGGTTATGTTGAACTGAATGAAAAAATTCTTGCTACGTTACCCTATCTTTCCAAAATATTCATTATCTTTGCAGGAGTACTGTTTAATTTTGCTTTTGCTTATGCCATTCTGCTCTACTACAGCATCAAAAACCACACATCCATAAAAAATACGCTCATGCATACCATCACTCCTGATCAGCGAGAACAGTTCCATATTACATCTAATGTAATGGGACCTATTGGTATTATCAGCCTCATAGGAAAAAGTCTTACGATAAACACACATCTCTTCTGGTTTATTTTAGCAATATTGAGTTTAAACATTGGACTATTGAATATGCTTCCTCTGCCTTTTTTTGATGGGGGGAAAGCATGTATCATAACCATAGAAACAATCACCGGCACAGCAATCAATGCAACCGCACTGTGGCTTATTTCGTCTATTG
>DATAXH010000131.1:0-4736 GCA_036266775.1 Candidatus Babeliales bacterium
TTTCTATTGTGGGTTGAATATTACCTGGTGTATCTAAAGCCTGTTCAAGAGTGACATTTGTTGGTGCCAGGGGAGTTGTCAAAAAATTATAAGCAACTAAACCTACCAGCGCAATTCCTCCAACTGCTACTGCAGCATTCCATAGCCATTTCTTTGTCACATTTTTTTGATCATTTATCATATCTTTTTTTTGTTCTGTTTGCTGATCTGTAGAATTTTTTTCCAATTGCATAGTAAACATAATTCCCGGTGACAAAAATAAGATACTTACCGTCAAAAAATTAAAATATCTCTTTTCCATAATAACCTCTTTACTATAATGCAAAATATGTTTTGTTTCCCTAAAACAGTCATATTTAAAAAAACAAAGGTTTTTAACAATTATTACTTACTTCAAAATATTTTTTTTCTACATACTTTAGCTCATGTTCTATCATCTCTTTTACTAATTGCTTAAAAGTAGTCTTTGCTTTCCAACCTAGTACATTACGTGCTTTTGAAGAATCTCCAATTAACAAATCAACTTCTGCTGGCCTAAAATAACGTTGATCAACAAACACTAATTCTCTACCAGTTTCTTGATCATAGCCAATTTCCTCTAATCCTTTTCCTTTCCAAACTATATTGATACCGATTTCTGCAAAAGCAAGCTCAACAAATTCTCTAACAGAATGACTTTCTCCTGAAGAAATAACAAAATCATCGGGTACATCCTGTTGTAATATAAGCCACATAGCTTCAACATAATCTCTTGCATGTCCCCAATCCCGCAATGCTTCCAGATTTCCCAAATAAAGCCCATCCTGCAAACCAAATGCAATCCGTGCCACTGCACATGTAATTTTACGAGTAACAAAAGTTTCTCCTCGAACGGGAGATTCATGATTAAAAAGAATTCCTGAACAAGCAAACATTCCATATGATTCACGATAATTTTTAGTAATCCAATAACCAAAGAGTTTTGCTACACCATATGGAGAACGTGGGTAAAAAGGAGTTTTTTCAGTTTGTGGTATTTCTTGCACCATACCAAACATTTCACTTGAAGATGCTTGATAAAATTTTATATTTTTTATACCACCGGCAATGCGAATAGCCTCCAGAACACGTAATGGTCCAAGAGCGTCAACATCTGCAGTGTATAATGGCATTTCAAAAGAAACCTGCACATGGCTTTGTGCAGATAAATTATAAATCTCATCGGGTTGAACTTCTTGTACAAGATGAATAATATTAGTGGCGTCAGTTACATCGCCATAATGTAAAAAAAATCTCCCCTGATAAGCAGGATTATCATATAAATGATCAACTCGTTGCGTATTAAGAAAAGAAGATCTTCGCTTAATACCATGAACAATATACCCTTTATTAAGTAAAAATTCAGAAAGATATGCCCCGTCTTGACCAGTTACCCCAATAATGATCGCCGTTTTTCCTAATACAGACGAAAAACAGACAAAGAAAATGAGTAATAATAAGCAATTTTGCTTCTTCATATATATATCCCCCCCTTAAAAATACCCCAAAAACAATTATCTCATCCTATTATTATCTTTATACCATGTTATTGTGTTCATCAATCCATCATGCAAAGATATTCGTGGTTTCCAGCCCATACTTGTTAATATATCAATATTAAGTAATTTACGCGGTGTACCATCTGGTTGAGAACTGTTCCATATTATATCGCCTTCATAACCAATACAGTTTTTAATAAGCATAACGAGTTCACGAATGGAAAGATCTTGTCCTGAACCAATGTTGACAATACTACGGCCATCGTATGTAGCCATCAATAACAACAAAGATTGTGCCAAATCATCAACATGCAAAAATTCACGTCGTGGATTACCAGTACCCCAAACTTCACACGTCAAACTATTATTTTTATAAGCATTGTAAATTTTTACAATCAAAGCAGGAATAACATGGGACGATATAGGATCAAAATTATCATTGGGTCCATAGAGATTAGTCGGCATTACAGCAATAAAATTAGTTCCATATTGTTTATTGTAATATTCACACATCTTTAAACCAGCTATTTTAGCAATTGCATACGCTTCATTTGTTTTTTCAAGAGAAGATGTCAACAGATATTCTTCTTTAATCGGCTGAGGACAGTCACGAGGATAAATACATGAAGACCCTAAAAATAATAGTTTTTTTACGTTATACATATATGCTGCATGAATAACATTAGTTTGAATGGTTAAATTTTCATAAATAAATTGAGCAGGATACGTACTATTTGCATGAATGCCCCCAACTTTTGCTGCAGCCAAAAAAACATACTCCGGCTGTTCTTGAGCAAAAAATTCATTAACAGCCTGTTGATTACGCAAATCAAGTTCAGATGAGCTCCGTACTATTATACGTGTATATCCGGCATCTCCCAGAGCACGTACAATGGCGGATCCTACCAATCCTCTGTGACCAGCAACATAAATTTTTGCATCTTTGTCCATACCAAACAAAGGGACTATTAAAAAAACGGTCCAACAAAAATTAAATTTGGAAAGAAATTTACTTTTCATCATAAAAAACCTTTTTTAAAATAATTATTGCATATAAATGGTTCGTATTAGTTATATTCATGTATAACAAGTAAATCGTAAAAAAAGAAAGGGTTAATCCCTATGACCATATTAAAAAGTACATTATTTTTAATATTACATTTACTATTGGTTAATATAAACCTTACACTTTATCCCTATCCAGAAAAGCCAATTGTTATTGTTATTCCTTCGTATAATAATCAAAAATGGTATAACAAAAATTTACAGTCAGTACTTTCACAAAATTATTCTAACTTCCGCATCATGTATATTGATGACTATTCTCCCGATGGAACAGGTGATCTTGTTGAAGCATATTTAGCAGAAAATGATCTTCATCACAAAGTGCACCTTATTAAAAACAATAATCGACGAGGAGCTTTGCACAATCTTTATACAATGATTTATATGTGTGAAGATGATGAAATTGTTGTAACTTTAGATGGTGATGATTGGTTTCCTGATAATGAAGTCCTTAATCGTCTCAATGAAGCCTATTCATCTGAAGATATTTGGCTCACTTATGGACAATTTGAACTTTATCCATCAAAAATACGGGGTTGGGCATCCCCCATGCCTGATTATATTGTTGAAAACAATGCATTTAGAGATTTCCAACATTTGCCCACACATCTGCGTACTTTTTATGCGTGGTTATTTAAAAAAATAAAACTTCAAGATTTATTGTATTTAGGTAAATTTTATCCTATGACATGGGATATGGCTATGATGTTTCCGATGATAGAAATGGCAGGAGAACGTCATCAATTTATTACCGATATTATGTACATCTACAATGATGAAAATTCCCTCAGCGACCATTATGTAAGTAGACAATTACAAGCATATCTAGCTCAATTGATCAAGAAAAAAAATCGCTACAGAAAACTTACCACAAAACCAAAAAAACAACACAACATTACAAAGGGGGCAGATGCTATTATTTTTGCACAAACTCCTCGCCAACTTACTCAAATCATTGAATCATTCAACACATATGTTACGGAAATTGATCATATATTCGTTATGTATAAACCAACTTCAGCTGTAGAAGCAGATAACTACGCTCTTCTCCAACGCCAATATCAAAATATAAAATTTTGCCTTATCAGTGATCACAGAAGCAATTTTATTGAAGAACTTTTTAATATTTATCAGCAATCTTCCAATGATTATATTCTGTTTTCAAAAGGAGATACTTGTATTCAACAACCAATTTCACTCTATGAATGCATCGTTGCTCTCGAAGAAACCCAAGCGTATGCTTTTTATTTTAAACTCAATGCTCATGAGGGTATAGATACATATCCTTCTCTACCCTTTGTGGAATACCGCGATAATATTATCGCATGGAATTTTGCTCTTGGTTCTCATAAATGGTCATCTGCTAACTCAATTGATTTCGTTCTCCATAAAAAAACACATTCTCTCACTGATGTATTGCAAAGTCATTATGATCTTACGCCTAATGGATTAGAGGCAGTATGGGCTAATGAAGGAAATCTTGACCGTTTAGGTCTTTGTTTTACAGAAAATCACACAGTTTTATGCTCATAAAGGATTTTTATGAAAAAATATATATTGTGTTTATTCTTATGCATACAAAACTTTTTAATACAAGCACATAACTCTGCCGATGTTATCATTTTTTCTTTTAATAGACCTTTACAACTGTATGCATTACTTGAATCATTATACATGCATACAACTGATATTAATTCAACCACAGTCATTTATCGTGCAAGTAATGAACGGTATAACCAAGCATTTAACCACGTAGCATCGCAATTTCCCAATGCACAATTTTTACATCAACAAACTATTATTGATTTTAAAACATTAACGATAAAAGCTCTCGAAAATTCATCATCCGATTATGTGATATTCGCCGTTGATGATAATATTGTTAAAGACAAAATATCACTCCATGAATGTATTACGTGGTTAGAGCAAACAAATGCGTATGGTTTTTATTTAAAACTCGGCTCTCATCTTAATTACTGTTACACCGAAAATGGACCACAAAAAGTTCCGCCGCTTACCAGCATTAGTGACTCTATTCTTGCATGGGAGTTTGAAAAAGGAGAAAAAGATTGGCATTATCCTAATACCGTTGATATGACACTTTATCGAAAAAAAGATCTTATCTCTCTTTTTAAATCTTTGGAATATACAAAT
>DATAXH010000132.1:0-1531 GCA_036266775.1 Candidatus Babeliales bacterium
GTAATCATAATGGATTACTTAACAGATTACTCAATAAAATAGATCACAACCTTATTGATCACAAAAATAAAAAAGGAAAATCTCCAATCTGTCTTGCAGCAAAAAATGATGCTATTGATTCTCTCAAATTATTAATGGCTCATAAAGCTCATATCTATGCAGTTGATAATGATGGAAATAATATCGCTCATATCGCTGCAGAAAATGGTAGCTTAAAAACACTTGCATTCCTCCAACAGTCACAACAAGAACTGTTGAGGTCTATCAATAATAACGGAGAAACCCCTTTTGTGTATGGAGCTAAACAGGGAAAATTGGAAACAATAAAACTATTATTAAATGAGAATCATTTTATTAATGGTGAACTGATTACTACCATTAATGCAATGAAAAACAAATATTATCTATGGGATAATGAACGCCAAACCTATGATTTTCTTGTTCAACAACACAATAACCGTTTGATTGAGTGCCAAAATATTGTTGCTATAGCACAGGCGGCATGCAATCTTGTAACAGAAAATAATAATTTATCTAAAACATTATCTGAAAAAACATTTTTACGTCCATATCACCCGGAATCATTATATTCATATTATTCAGAGAATGATCTATATAAAATGACGCAAGTAGAACGTAATAAGGTTAAAAATATCTATTTAGAGCGTCAAAACAGAGAGCTCATGACAAAAAATACGTTAGAACAAAAATTACATACTATTGCTATAGAAGAACAACGCAAAGAACAAGCACGTATTAATCAACAAAAGCAAACAGAATCAGAGCGAATCGCTACGCAGCAAGGAACAACTATTGCTGCACAAAAAGCTGAATTAGAACGTATTGCGGCAGATAAATATGCTGCTGACATTGCAGCACATAACAAGCGAGTGGAGGAAGAAAAATCTCGCGTAGCGCAACCTATAATACCAAAAGAGTATCTTAACTATCCTGTGCAAGAAAATGAAAATGAGCAGAGCGAAAAATCTGAAAATAATGAACAACAAATATCCTGTTGTATCTGTTATGATGAAGATCCACAACTATTAAGAAAAATTCCATGTAAAAATACACATTCAGATCATATTTGTGGAGCATGTTTAAAAGCACCTTCAGTTAAAACATGTCCGATATGTAGAGGGCCGTTAACAAAATAAATAAGCACAAAAAAAAGAGCTGTGGAAATTCCACAGCTCTTTTTTTTACGTTACTCTTTCTAGCCAACTAAAACTAATAATAAAGAAACAATCGACATTAACTTAATTAAAATATTAAGCGCTGGACCAGATGTATCTTTGAAAGGGTCGCCCACCGTATCACCAATGACTGCTGACATATGAGCAACAGATCCTTTACCACCTAAATGCCCTGCTTCAATATATTTCTTAGCATTATCCCATGCGCCGCCGCTGTTTGCCATCAACAATGCAAGTAAAACTCCTGTAACTGTTGAACCAACTAAAACACCGCCAAGTACATACGTGCCAAGTGTATATTTAACAACCACTGGAATAGAAATGGTCAATACACC
>DATAXH010000133.1:0-5470 GCA_036266775.1 Candidatus Babeliales bacterium
TTTTACTACTTTATTAAAGAGTGTGAATGGCGATTTAATTTTGGATCACCACAAAAACTTTTGAAAACGCTGAAGGGATGGGCTAAATCAAATGTTTAATATAAACTTAACTATGCCATCCCCTTAATAAATTAATTACATATTCACCACTAATGGGTCTATCACTTCTACCATATTTGGTAATCATTACTATGCTTACCATCCCATCTTTCGGATTTAATAATTCTTTTGGTTTTTTTTGTAAATCCTCAATTGTTTCTTTTAATTTTGTAGGATCTAATTCAAGTTCACATAGCTCCTCAATTTTATTCCAATTTATAGTTGGAGAATGGAAAGCAGCATCTTGTAAACCAATACTATTTAGGAACTTATACCATTCTAGATTTATTGAAGCAAATTTTATGATTTCCCCCAATTTAATACCAGCTGTTATTTCTTCGATTTTATCAATACGAGTGAATGCTACAATTCGCCTCAGGAGATTTCTAATCCCATCTATAGCCTCATTCCAATCTTTTCCCCTTCTGTAACGAGCTCCCATTTGATAAAATTGTTGTATTACATCTTCTCCGTACCCAGGAGCCGGATAATCCCGTTGACTATGATACTGATTATCAAGACTTTTTTTAAAAAAAGCTATAAGTAATTTTGCAAAAAATGAGGGTTCTCCTGGTATATCTCTATTAAGAGGATTATAGCCGGATGCTTGAACGAGTTCTTGAAATTTATTAGCATAAGGACCAAATGGCAAATCACCTGAACTTTTATACGTACCATCTTCTCTTCTTTCACTAAGATCCTTATTCATTTGTCTAAACATTTCCTCAATTTTATATTCATTTGTCCATGGTATTCTAGATTTCAAAGATGGTTCAAAAGATTCTGGAATTTGTGTTTGGGTCGATGATCGATATGTACTATACCTTCTCTTTTGCCCACCTTCAAAAGGTGAAGGAGCAACTTCTTCTGCAGCATAACTTTCTTCTGGTTCCATATTCATTTGTACTGGTTTGATCGGTTCAGCATAAAAAAGAGATTTAACCCAATTTCCCCATGTTTGCGTAGTTGGCTTTGGTACCGGTATTGGTTGCGGCGATGGCTTATAAACTTTCTGCTTTATCGGTTTATAAACTGGCTTTTTTAATACTTTTTTCCCTTGCTGCATCATGCCCTGCATTGCAACTGCATTCCCAAGCAATAGAATAGCCAATACAATATGTACTTTTATCATCTTCATAAAAATTCCCCTTCTATTTTTATAATATCTCATATTCAAATATATAATTTTCGAGGGGGGGGTATCAAGGGAAATGTAAAATCAGTATTAAAAACAATAATGTATTGATGGCTGTCAAAACATTGTATATATTCAACAATAAAGATAAAAACCAATATAAAAAGGATCTTTTATGATTACAAAATTAACAAAACATGGAGATAGTCTCGCTATTCCTCTCGATAAATCAATTCTTGAACTGCTCAATTTAACTGAAGATACACGTATTAGTATCAAAACTGATGGAGCTACTCTCATCATTGAACCTGTGCTTGCTCATCCGCCAATTAGAACCATTAGTGATAATCCAAAATTACAAAAATTATATGAAGAGCTTCTTGAAAAATATGATGATGTCCTTAGAAAATTATCAAAAAATTAATCTACCATGGAAATTATATTTCTTACTCTTCAAGAAGTAAAAATAATTAACTTTACTCAGATTGATCAATATGGTGGCTTATGTGGAATGCGAGATGAAAAATTACTTGATTCAGCCATTAACTATCCACAAGCAACTTTTAATGGAAGATATTTACATCCTGATATTTACCACATGGCATCTGCTTACATGTATGCAATTATCAAAAATCATCCTTTTCTTGATGGCAATAAACGAACTGGCTTTATCACAACAATATTTTTTTTAGCGTATAATAATATTACTCTTATAGCTGATCATAATGAATTATTCATGCTAGCAATTGCAATAGCGGAATCAAAAATGAATGAATCATAAGTTGCACAATTCTTAAAAAGTAAATCTTTTGTTCATAAGTGATAAACAAAAACTGACGAAATTACACTCGCCAGTTTTTTATAATTTATACAGATTTGTTTTGTTCAATTTTACTTATCTACTTCTTTTACCAAAATCTGTATTTTGCCATCTTTTGTTGCAATCACTATTTCTGTATCTATTGCATTAAAACTTACTGATTGAACATCATTATCAAATATAATTTTTAACAACTCTTCTCCTGTTTTTCCATTCCATATACGAAAAATATTATCATCTGTTAAAGTTTTTATTTTTCCAGCATCATCAAGGGATAATTGTTTAATATTATTTTGATGATCCAGCTGACATGCTTCTTTATTTGCTTCTCTATCCCATACATATGCAATTGGTTGATTGAATTTACTTAGAACCATCATTTCTTTAGATTCACTTGTATCTAAATGAACAAATTTTCTCCATAAAACATTAAGCCATACCAACTCTTCTTTGCCACTAGTTGAATGAAAAATTTGTCCATATTTTCCATGTGTAAACCCTGGTTCAAAGTCAGACGATTCATCTGATGATTCATCAGATGGTTTAGTTAAAACAAAATCATCAGCATGTCTTTTGCCTAAATATGTACCATCGACTCTATCCCAAGTATGTATATACCCATCATCATCACCAACTCTTATTTTTGTACCCTTTTTATCAAAGAATACATCCCAAATCTCATTTTTCTCTGGCCACTGAATTTCTTTATCCACACGCCACCACTGATTTTGAGAATCACGGTAGCGAGTTATTACATTTTTAGGTTCAACTTCCATACTATACAGAACATTATTACTCACAAGCATCACAAAGAACACATATACATATTTCATGATCATCCTTATTGTTTTACTTTCCATACTTTTGAATCTTATTATACATTGATAGCCAAATCACTTCTTGCATATGTTTTGGAAATGACTTCCATATTTTATTCATTTCTTTTTCATCACACAACAACAGTTGCGCAATATTATTCAACAATTTTTCAGGTGAATCAATTTCCTTACTGGGCTTTTTCAACTGCAACCACAAATTCAGCAATGTTTTTAATAATATTTGTGATAGCGTACAATCATCATACCTCGCCCATATGCGTGCATTCCGCGAAACACCAGCAACTATTTTTGTCCCTGTCCTGTTCCATTCTAAAGAACACACTGCACACTCCCGATTCGTTGAATCATCATTACACAATTGGGCAACTTTTTGCCCTGTCTTACGATCCCATATTTGTACACCACCATTAAAAGTCGCCGTACATATTTCATGCCCATCATGATTAAAACAAGCAAAATGAATACCTCTACACAAATGATTCAATTCCTTAAGTACTCCTCCATTTTGTCTATCCACAACATGAATAACCGGAGAAGAAGAATAATTCATCAACAACTCATCACCTGCTTTATTAAAAGATGCATAAGTACTTAAAGTATAATGCTTACATTGCAATAATTCTCTGGTGAACTCTCTATTCCAAACAGCCAATGTACCATCGCTCATCGTTATTACAATTTCAGTTTCATCATTATTGAATTGCGCAGAACAAATAGAAGATGGAAATTCATGAAAGGATACTATTTGTTTAGTCTCAACATTAGATATTCCTACAACCTTAGGCTCACCACAATAAGACTTATACCATAACATTTCTGTATCTGTTTTATCAAAACAACAAAACTGTCTTGGCTCATCCGTAAAATGATATTCACATTTTAACGACATATCATAACATGCTACCTCAAACCTTCCACCCCAATCTTTATGGCGAGAATGTTCTATTATTTTTGTTCCTGCATGATTAAACATAAGTTTATAAATATCTCCTGCAAACGAATTAATTTTTTTTATACATACACCAGTATCAACATCATATAAACAAATATGTGGTATACGAATCTCTATACTTCTTGATGCTTCAGCTGTTAATAATTTTGTCCCATCTTTATGAAAACATGCTGAAGTAACAAAATGTTCATGTTTAAGGTCTTTTTCCACATACCACCATTGCTGTTGTGATACATGTTGCCGCACTATCTCTTTACGAATATCTTCATGTTGTTGAGCAATATGCTCAACATTAAAAATGGAAGCCAAACTTTTACGTTCAGCTTCCATGGAAAAAATAAAATTGTTACTGACGAGTATTAAAAAAAGAAATGTTATGTTTTTCATAATTTTACCAAAGAGCGCTCGAAGATATCCTTTTGCCCTAATTTTTATTTCCCCAATTTCCGTTCCACTTCTATTGGGGTCCCCATCAAGAGAAATCGAAGACAGGGATAAGCTGACGAGCGCAGGAAGAAACTTATTATTGATTGATAACAGTTATCTCAACCGCACACCATTGCCAACACTATCAGGGAACTGCACCAATTGAACTTTGCCATCTGCATCTTCTGCAACCAGCATCATTCCTTGTGATTCTGTTCCTGCCATTTTACGTGGTTTTAAATTTGCAATAAACAGTCCACGCTTACCAATCAATTCAGAAGGAGCATATGATTTTTTAATTCCAGCTAAAATGGTGCGTTTACCATGTGATCCCAAATCAACCGTCATTTGTACTAACTTATCTGAACCTGCAACATCCGTGCATGCTTCAATAGTTCCCGTTAACAGTTCAACTTTTACCACATCATCGATGGTAATATAATTTTTTTCTTCTTGTTGCACAATCGCATTTTCTTGTGACACTTTTTGTTCCTCTGTTTCACGAATGGGTTTTTCGAAAAGTGTAGCTGATTTTTTCAACATAAAATGTTTATTCCAACTATTCAGTTCTAAATTCTCTAATGTATGATCTTCCAAATTAAATTTTACGCCAAGACTCTGTAAAAGCTCTTCCATTTTTTGTGGCATAACCGGCCATAATAATAATGCAATAGTACGCAAACTGTGACATGTTGCTGAAATAATTTCTTTAAATAACTTGATATCAACCTTAGCAACTTTCCAAGGTTCTTGGCCATGAAAATAAGCGTTTGTATTATGAATAAATTTCCACAAACTTGCTAATGCATGATGAAACATATAATCATCCATATGCTGCGTAAAATCTTCAATCGCATTCCAACTTGCATCACGCAAATCCAGTGCTGCTGGTGACCAAATTTCACAAGGTACAACATCAAAAAAATTATGTTTTTCTGCAAGGACTAACATACGATTTAATAAATTACCCAAATCATTGGCAAGATCAGACTCTATACGATTTTCAACATCAACAATGCTAAAGTCACCATCTTGATTAACTGGAATTTGACGCAACAAATAATAACGAATGGGATCAGTGCCATATTTTTTTTGTAACTCAATTGGATCAACAACATTCCCCAATGATTTTGACATTTTTTGTTTATCAACTTTGATCCAACCATGTACCAACAACTGTTTTGGTAATGGTAAATCTG
>DATAXH010000134.1:0-6918 GCA_036266775.1 Candidatus Babeliales bacterium
AAGATATAAAGTTGAAGATATAGATTTCTTATTTGTTACACATAATATCCAATTTATCGCATTAAGATCATTTTCAGATATAAGATTTAAAAGAATCAATTGGCGATCGATTTTGCCTGTTTTTTTTTTCATTATATCAAATTCTTTTTCAATACTATCTGGCATGAATTGCCATTTTTTACTTTTACGAGCCCAATTTTTGCATACCAATCTGCAATCATCAATGTCTTCTGGGGATAAATTTTTACCGATATGTGGGCCTATATCAGAATGAACTAATAATTGTGTTATACTCATGCTAAAAGTTGGTGTGCAAGAAGATAATGTGAAACATAATATCGCGATGGTGAAAAATGATGTGCGCATATATATACCTAGTTAAATTGTTTTACTTTAAATTGTTCTCTTCTGCGCTCGTCCTGAGCTTGTCGAAGGATATCTTCGAGCGCTCGAGGAAACCCTTCAACGAGTTCAGGGCGAGCGCGGAGGAAAGAACTTATGTCAATTGTTATCGCGTTGGGATATCTAAAAATTGATATTCATGGCCAGTAATATATAAAAATTTTGTAATCCCTTCAAATGGAATAGCAAGCGTTGCGGTGTTGACCAGTGGATGGCATTGCAATGTTTTATCTTTCAGATTGCTATCAAAAATGACCTTCACTGCATGCGTTGTATCATTAATAAGGCCAAGCACGGTGACAGAGCCTGGTTCAACACCAAGGTATTTTTTAAGCCGTTCTGGTGATGCAAAACTGAGATTGGATACATCGAGAATAAATTTGAGTTGTTTTAAATCAACTTGTTTTTCTTTACCAACAACCACCAGAAAATGTTGGTCAGATCTTTTATCATATAAAAAAAGATTTTTAATTGATGCGCCGGGCATGGTGGGACACAGTGCATCAGCTTGTTCGCAAGTAAATGCTGCAGGGTGATCAAAACGTTCGTAAGGAATGTTGTTGGTATCAAGGAAGGCGTAGATGTTCATCATGTTTTTTAATTCTTTCATTAAGTCCAAATAATTGTAGTGCATTTTCTGTTGTTTGTTGAGCAACAGTTTCAAAAGTTTCACCGCGTAGTTCTGCAATAAAATGTGCAATTGTTACAATCTCTTTGGGATGATTTTGTTTGCCACGAATACTTTGCGGTGGTAAAAATGGTGCATCAGTTTCTAAAACAATATTTTTTAAATCAGTGGAAGTGACAACATTACGTAATTCATTATTTTTTGGATAGGTGACTGTTCCGCCAATGCCGAGCATAAATCCCCAATCGGTAACAGTTGTTGCAAAAGCTTGATCGTAGGAAAAACAGTGCATCGTAGCACGTGTGATATTATTTTTATATTCTTCTAATATTTGTAAGGTTTCATCATACGCATCACGACTGTGAACAATAAGTGCAAGATCATGTTCAAGTGCAAGTTCTATTTGTGCTTTGAAAGCATCACGTTGGCGGTTTAAATCATAATCGGGGTAATGCATATCAATTCCACATTCGCCAATACCAACAATTTTATGTTCTTTTTTGTGCTGCAACCATTTTTTGAGCAATGCAAAATCTTCTTGCCAGGTATCAGAATCATTCGGGTGAATACCAACGGTTGCAAAGACTGAATCGAAGGTTTGAGCAAGTAAGATGCAATTTTGATTTTCAATTTTTCGGGTGCCAACATTAATAATTAAAAAAACTCTTGCTTCATGTGCTTCTTTAATGATAATTTCTGCTTTTGATACGTCAGATTTTTGTAAGGGAGTATCAAAACTATTTTTAACCATCATATTTATATGACAATGAGTATCTATGAGCATAAAAAAATCCTTGCAATAAATTTGACAAAATTGTTTTAAACTATTATATCTTACACTATTATAAAGAAGTTTTAATGAAGAGACAGTGTTTTCAATTTTTTACTAACCATAATATGAGGAGTTCTTATGAACAAGAGCGAATTGATAAATGAGCTCAGCGAAGAGACAACATTTAGTAAAATGGATGTTACTCGAGTGCTCGATTCACTTACACGCGTTGTGAGCCGTGCATTAAAAAAAGGCGAAAAAGTTTCTATCACTGGATTTGGCAGCTTTTGGACTTCTTGCCGACCAGCTCGTAAAGGAATCAATCCTGCAACAAAAGAACGTATTGATTTACCAGAAATTAGCATCCCTCGTTTTAAAGCAGGTAAAAGCTTACGTGAAGTTGTTCGTTCCGTAAGACTAGGTTAATTAAAAAACTTTTCGCAAGTAGAGTTTTTACACAAAACCCAAGGAATAAAATTATATTTCTTGGGTTTTTTTTATCCATCTTTAATTGTTTCGATGAGTGTCTATAAAAATAGCAATCCATGCGAAGGCAGATAGATCAACTGAAGAGCCATACATTTGTATTGTATGCTTCAAATAATCGATCAACAGTACCAATATTAATATTATTTTTTTTATAGGCTTCTTTTATAATAGAATATAAAACAAATGTCTTTGTGATATCGTTAATATATTCTTTCATGTTTTTCATGTAGTGGAACAATGCATATAAAAAGATACGATTACAAAATTTTTGTTCTACTAAACCATGCTTAAGAGCATCACATAAAAGCTCTTTTGAGGTATCATAATTTTTTTGTGCATTCTCTCTCAGGAGTTCAGAAGCAGTATTAATAAGTAAAATTGGATTGTGTCCTTTTATAAGTTTTTTTGCAAGTTTGCTACTTTCTGTATGGTTATTGTTTTTAACAGCTTGATCATAGGCAAGAAAGTCAGAAGAAAGTGGATCTTCTGGATCTTTCATTATACTTTTGATCAATTGAGTGAAGCTCATCTGCTGTTTTTTATTTTTTGTCTCTTCTGCGGATTTTTTGACGGTATTTGTCTGTCCTTCGAACCCTTTGGCGAAGGAGGAGTCAAAGTTGAAGAGCGTGGGTTGTTCGAAATACAATTTAAGTAATTGATCAAATACACCGCAGTCAATATCCTTTTTTTTCAGTTCTTCCAGGACGATTGACAATAATTCTGTTTTTTTTGATTTGGAGAGACATTGTCCTGCCTTTTTTAAATATTGTAATAATGCATACAAGAAAGTGCAATTACAGAATTTTTGTGCTACTAAGCCATATTTAAGAGCTTCACCTAAATATTTTTTTGATGGAATATAGTTTTGTTCGCTATTCATCATAATTAGTCCTGTGGCGCTCTCAATAAACGTGATTGGGTTTTTTGCTTCGCGAAGTTTTTTTGAAAGCTCTAAACTTTCTGCAAAACTATTTGCTTTACGATAGATAAGAAAATCTGAAGATAGCGGGACCTCTGGGATTTTAACCACAGCTTCCAGTAGCTCCGTAAAACTCATCTGCTCTGTTTTTTTTTCTTTTATTACTCCTATTATCCATTCAGAACATTCAGATAAGTTTTTTCCAGTGTGGACGAGAACTATGGTACAAAAATCATCAAGATTGATCTTATGTTCTATGAGACGGTTTTTGATGGTTGATAATAAAAGTGCTCTGTGCCCTGAATCATTTAGAATATCCATTACCGTTTGAATGTATATACATAATTCATATAAAAATTTTTCATTACAAAATTTATTGTTATATAAACCATATTTAAGAGCGTCTGTTAAAAATTTTGCTGATGCAGCAAGGTTTTCTGGTGTTATATCTGTAAGACAGTTAGAAGCAACTGTTACGCACGCACAAGCGTCTTGTTGTTTGGAGGCCTGGGCAAGAATAGCAGCACTTTCTGGAAACATTCCTTGCTGACACAATTGAAATGCTGTTATAAAATCAGGAGATAATTTACTTGGGGGGCTTTTAATCATACTTTTTATTAAATCAACGTATGTTTGTTTAATATCATGAGATGGTGGATTTTCTGGATCTTTGGTTATGCCTTTTGTCGGATCATTTGCTTGTGGACACTTTTGAAGTTTTTGAGCCTTGTAATCATCTAATAAATCTTTAGCCGCTATCAATTTGTTCATCATTATATCAGCTGTACTTTTTACTATTTCTTTTGTGCACCATTGAGGAGCTAGAGATAGATTGATACCCATAATTTTTTCGAACAATTCTACAAAATCAGCTATGTTGATACCATTATTGTCTAAAATCATATGAACTGTTGGTAAGATATCGCGCTGAATGTTATCCGGATGATTTTTAAATATTGATTCAATATACAAGAATAATATATGTAAAAAATGTCCACTAAAGAACTGTTTGGTTGTATTTCCATCTGCTATGATTAAGCCATTGGTAAGAGCGCGCTGTACATATGTTTTTGTATGACTATATTGTTTATCTTGTAAAAGACGTAGTGCAAATTTCATCAGTGCACATGCATGTTTTGGTTGTTCTTTAACTGCTTGACGTAATAATGTATCGGCTTGATTTGATAACTGAGAATTTTTGGTTGAATCCGCTTGATTATACAGTATCATCGATTCAACATACGCAGATGAAGTTTCTTTGTATGGATCAAACTTAATCATCTTTTTTTTATGGGCAAGTTCACTTAACAGATGCAATGTTCCTTTTTGAGAATGATTTTCATTTTTTGGTGAAGTATTTGTATTGGTATTGTTGTTTGTATTTGTGGCAGGTTTTTCCTTGAGTGCAGAATATATACTCATAAGTTCAATGGTACGCTCACATCGCTGATGTTTCATATCTTCTTGCAATAATGGGAGAAAGTCTTTTTCTGTTACTAAGGTGTTCTTTTCTTCACTTTCATATTGTTGTATATAGATTTCTGCAAAAAGATGTGCTGCTTCGAGCCAACCTAATTCTACAGCTTTTCGTAGCAATGTTAAATCGGTCTTTTTTGTATTGTTTTCATCTGGAAGAGCACGTTTGTAATAGGTACTTGCAAGTAAGGTATGAATGGGGTTTTTTAATTGTGATAAATTAAATTTTTTAGTACAGAGGTCATACGTAGCAGTTAGCCAGGCTGTCGCATTTTCAAGCATATATTTATCATTACTATGCGCAAGCATAGCACCATATGTAAGTGTACCAAGTGTATCAATTAAGGATGGATTTTTTTTATTCCAATAGTTATTGACATAAGGCATGAATGTTGATTTGCAGGAGAGAATTATTTTATCGATAGTATCAGTTGTATCGTTCAAAGAATTTGTGTAATTTTCTGCTTTACTAAAAACCTTCATAAGTTTTTCTAATTCTTGAGGATTATTTTTATAATGATCGCAGAGAATGAAGTATGGTAAAAAGTTTCCAGTTTCCACATATTGGATGAGAAAATTTATCAGTAAATCTAATTCTAATTTTTCTGTTGTTACGTGTGGATTGAGTAATGCCGTATAAGTGCAATTGAGTGCTTCATCAGAATCTTTTTCAAAAATATGATAACCAATCATAGTATAATAAGGTAAAAGAATCATTTGTGCAGAAAGATTATTCATTTTTGCAGCTTTAAAGAGATAATGAGCAAGATCTTTTTGTTCTTCTGTTGGTTCATTTGGAGATGGTTTTGGGTTCATTCTTATATGTGACATTATGGAGTTTGCTGCAAACCAACACCATTCAATAGCTTTTTCAGTCATATTATTGGATGTTACGAGATGCCTTGTATGCTCATGTAATACAGGGAATTTGTCAAAACTTATAAGACTGTTATTATTTAATTTGGTTTGTTTAAAACATTCTAATATGTGATCATACGTAGAATCCTCCAGCGTGCCAGCAAGAAGCAATTCTACTTTACGAGCGAGGCATTTTTCTTTATCAAGTGGATGAGTTTCAAGGTTTAGTAAATAATCGATGCATTCTAACTCTTTTAGAGGATTAATATATTTTTCTTTTATTGCAGTATTTATATGTTCACATTTTCCTCGAAATATTTTCATCAGATAGATAAGTAAGGATTTACCAAGAGTTTGTCCATTGAAATAAAACATGGCTTTATCAATATTGAATGGAATTGTGGAGCGTGCGCAATTATCATAATAATGACAATATGTTGTGCCTAACATGAGGCGAGCTTTTATTGCTGTTGCAGAAGGGTTGTTGATGGAGTTATCTATTTGAGCAATAATTTCTAAAGTTTGTAACGCATTATTCACAAGATCTTTGTCAGTGCACATATTGAGTGTGTAAATTGCTTTTTCCAAACGCATTTCATCACTATTATCATAGGTGACTGCTTTATTAAGTAGGCTGAGACAAAGTTCTGTATCAGCTTTATTGTCTTTTATGGTGAGAGCCCAATTGTAATAATGTTGAGCGCATAATTTTTGTGTTTCTGTAATTGTATCTGGAGATAATTCCTGACTTTTGAGTGCAGCTTCCAGATGTGTAATGATGGTTTCATACGTTGCAATCTCTTTGGTAAGCAAATGGCCAATAGTATAATTTTGGATGCCAGAATAGTGTGATGGGTTTTTAATATTCGTATAAAAGCCTATATCCACAAGTTTTTTACGCCAGTGGGTAAAATATGGATGTTTACTTTGTATCAAATAGCGTTCGATGTGATATGCAAGACCTATTATAATTGCTGATATTTCATCATAATTCATCACTTTTTGTATCAAAGTAAGCGCAAGTTTATACTTTTGTGTTTGTATAAAAAAGTCAGAAGATTGCGCGAATAGATGGGTCAGTAACCATATATCTTTTTGGGTAAGCAGCTCTTGACGATTGACATAGAGTTTGAAGATTACTTCAAGTTCTTCGTGAGATAAACTTTTTTCTGCGCGGGTATATATTTCTGCTCTCAGTAACAGTATATCATTAGTGATGTTTTTTATTTTGTCTATATAATGCGATGCTCTCTCATATTGTTTATGCTGAACATGATACAAGGCTACAAGATAATATATCTCATCGGAAGGAGTTGTATTGTTGGTAGAAATTTTGTGTTCGCAGTATGGTACAAGTTGTGAAAGGTCAGAAAT
>DATAXH010000135.1:0-7794 GCA_036266775.1 Candidatus Babeliales bacterium
TTACACCCTTCGATACATTTTACTACGTTACACTCCGTAAAACACTCAGGGCGAGCGGGTTGGATAATCAAAGTTTTAATTTTTAAAATAAACTCTTAATCTAGAATATTGCTCGATATGCCAATATTCGTTATGCTCAATATAACAAACCACCAGAAATAGAAGGAAACTGCAATGCCATCTCTTACCCCCGATCTTGATTCAAAACCGAAAACAGATCATATATTTTCCGGCAATATTCTTATGCTATGGGCATATGACATTGGCGAAGATATTAATCTTGAAAAAATAGAAGAATCACGCGATATAGTTAAAGTTCCACTTCATCTTCCAAAACATTTTAAACAATATAATATTCCGCTTGCAATTGAACACCCTTCACCTTCTGATCAATATCTCACGAGCAGTAAAATACATAGCTTTGGCGCAATCTCACTCACCTACAAAATTCCATTTACCGACACGCTTGAAAATTTACGTGTCAGTTGCGATCAATTAGCAGATAAATATCAGCAACAAAGTTTTGAAGATGCTAAAGTAATATATACCAAAATTGAACCGTTCGTTATTCAACCAAAATTTTTTCAAACATATGCATCATACGTCATTATCCAAGTTGATCCACAGCCAACGGTACTTGATTTAACACAACTGCAAAAAGAATATGGCAGCACAATTGCTTCTACGCTGCGTTTTGAAACAGAAATATTATCTGAATTTCAAAAAAATGAGATTCTTGATTCTGCAATAGGTTACTTCCGTGGAAGTTTGATTGTTATTGATATCGATGCAGCATTTGTGTACGAAGAAGATTATAGTGATATTATTGATTTGTTTGAATTTGCCAATGTTCAACATCTTGAATTACGCTTTTTTGATCGGCTTCTTGATCAACACATCAATACCATTTATGAACGTAAAGAAACAAAATTGTCATGGGGCGCGTATTTACCATTCTTTGGTACTTTTTTTAGTGATCCTGTTGGACAGTTGCGTAAATTAAAAGTTGATATTTCTGTTATCACTGAGCGATTAGAAAGTAGCATCAAAATTGCTGGCGAACCTTATTACTCGGAAATTCATGATCTTCTTTCAGAAAAACTGGATTTAAAAAACTGGCATGAAGGAATTGATCGAAAATTGCGAATTGTTGAAGATGTGCAAACAGTGTTTCAAGAGAAGATAGATGCGACACGAGAAGATCTCTTATCAGTGCTTATTATTATCTTAATTTTTATTGAATTGATGTTTGGTGTTTTGAGTTACTTAAAGGGATAAACAATGCCCGTTCGTGCTGAGAAAACTTTTCTATTGCATAACGCAACATAGTTCTTGGCATTTTTGATGCATGCTTATCTAGAAAAGCTCTCAATAATGCTTGATCTTTTTTGCCCACCTCACGCAACATCCACCCAACAGCTTTATGGATTAAATCATGCTTATCAGATAGCAAAATCTCTGCTATGGTAAAGGTCAAAGAAAAATCTAATTTACCAATAAAATAGCGCGTTGCTATTATCGCAACGCGTCTTTCCCATACATTATCAGATTGAGCTAATGTTATTAGAATGTTTTTAGAAGAAACAAAATGAAACAAATATGAACCAACAATTTCACGAGCTGAGGCATCAACAAGATTCCAATTATTAATATGCTTAAGATTACGCATATAAAAACAATATATATCGTATTTGACGACGTCATTAGCTTTTCGGTATTGCAAAATCAAAATAAATAACGCCAATAATCTTTCTTCATTATTTTTGGATGTGAGCAAACACTGAATTTCTTCTAATGATATATGAGCAAATTGTTGAGCAATCTTACGTAAAGTTGGTACAGCAACACCAAGGAAATGATCATGTTCCGCATATTCTCCGGGACCTGTTTTAAAAAACATAGAACTTTTATGAGATATACCGCTATGTTTTTTTAATAAAACCTGAATATCATGCATATTATTCATCATCATCACCAATTTAATATTATTCTACAATTTGACGATAAGACTGATCTTCATTTTCATTAAAATAAATGATACTAGTTTTATTCTGAGCATCACTGCATTATTACCTCAGTTATTTCGCCACACTCACAATAGCGGGACGAATAACTTTATCATGCATTGTGTAACCTTTTTGCAAGACTTGTACAATTTCACCTGATTTGTGTTTATCAGATTCAACTTGGAGTAAAGCTTCATGATATTTGGGGTTAAAAACAGAAAAATCGGTGATTTGTTGCACACCAAATTTAGTCAAAAGTTTTTCAAGGGATTGATAAATCATTTCAAAACCAGCGAGCCATGAAACATGTGCTGTTTCTTCACGCTTTTTCTCTTGTTCAAGTGCACGCTCAAAATTATCAATGACTGTCAAAAGATCCACAATCACCTGTTTTTGTGCATCGTGCGCCCAATCAGTTCTTTCTTGAGTCACACGTTTTTTGTAGTTTTGAAAATCTGCTGTTAAAGACAGATATTTTTCAGCCCATTCAGCAACTGCCCCATTTGCTTTATCCAGTTGCTCTTTTTCACTCAAAACTGGCTCATTTGAGCCTTCTGATGAACCATTTGTATCTTTATCCCCACCAAAACCAAAAAATTTTCTAAATTTATCGTTGTCATTTACGGTCATAATTCCCCCTTACATACAATATTGCATAATAATAATATGCTCTTAGTATATCACTTTTTCCTTTTTTTGATAAATTCCTTATACTGAAAAAAAATAACCCTCATCCCCACTGTTGAATTCATTGACTCTTGATGCGCTCGCCCTGAACTTGTGAAGGGTATCTTCGAGCGCTCCAAGATATCCTTCGACAGGCTCCCTACTTCGCCAAGGCTCCGTCGGGCAGGCAGGACGAGCGCGGGATCAAATCAAAATAAATGTATGAAATATAAAAATTATCTCGCCGTTATATTCCTCACCAGTTCAGCACAGATGAACTGTGTGGATAATCCCCATTTTTACCGCGCAACTAATATGTTCCTCGAACCACGACTTGAACATGATTACCTTTTAACCTTTGATGCAACCGTGAGCGGAGGCTCAACTACCCAAGGCAGATCTGCCAGTAATACGATTGTTCCATTGCTTGATATCTATGGACTCACTAATATTCAAGAGCTCAACGTCAATACGCCCTTCACCAATCCAGATAATCCCTATGACACACTTTTGAATAATCTTGCACAATTACCCAAAAGAGCTGGTTTTGCAACGCTTTCAGTAAATGGAAAGTTCCATATCATAGAATCAAATCTTTCATTAACCCAAAATTTATCGCATGGATTACTTCTTTTCTTCTATTTACCGGTCAGAAAATTAAAAATAAATGATATATCTTTCACTGATCTTTCACCCAATGATGATCTATTCCCCAATAAAAACAGTCCAGAATGGCAAGCGGTTTTGCAAAATTTTAATCCACTCCTACAAAATTATGGAATCTGCACATCTCCGGCAACAGACGTTGGGGTTGGCGACCTTTCCACCTATCTCGGGTGGACTCACAACTATCAAGAAACGACGACAATCGATTTTATTGATATTACTCTTATGGCGGGATTGCTCAGCCCTACCGGCAAACAAAAAAACGAAAATAACCCGTTTTCATTGCCAACAGGCTATAACGGGCATTGGGGATTACCGGTCTGCGCTATGCTCTCTCTTGGTTATTACGAATGGATAACATTTGGTGGCTATCTTAACGCATTGTTTTTTCTCGATAAAGACAAAACAATGCGCCTCACAACAGATAGTGATCAGAGTGGTATTATCAAACTTACATCGGGCAATGTTTCTGTGCATAGAGGACCATTGGTGCATACAGGCCTTTATTTTAAAGCAGATCATTTTGGTCATGGATTTTCATTCACAACAGCATATTCTTTTGCTTCACAACAAAAATCACATCTAACGTCCTGCAACCCTGTACAATTTAACTGCGCAGTTATCAACAGCGATCCTGCGCTTGCGGGATGGAATATGCATACATTCAATTTTATTCTTGATTATGACTTTGCACATGAAGGAGATAAAGTTGGTAACCGAATTGGATTTTTCTATAATCTTGAAATAGCTGGTAAACGAACATTTAATACGAACATTGCTGGTGGCATGTATGGGATTGATATTAGCCTCAGTATGTAAGGTTCTATTAACCCTCCCGCTCGTCCTGAGTGTTTTTGCCCTGCAAAAATGTATCGAAGGATGCAAATATAAAAAAACTATTTATATCGAATTTCCGCTTAACCCTTCGATACACCCCTACGGGGCACTCAGGGCGAGCGGAAAAGTTTTTTCTAATTTTTTTGCAACTTCCTCTCCATCTCCGTAATCATATCCTCAGCACACAGCACAAAATCATCCGTTTGAGGTGTAATAGTGACTAACGCAAGCAGTCGCTTAACTTTATCTAATACTACAGAAAAATAAGCTCTGTCATCGGCTACGCATATCACCCCTTCTTGATGCATACGATTAATACAAAACTGCGCAAAAGCCAAACGTCCTAATAATAAATCTAATGATAACATTGCCCCATCGCTATTGTTCTCAAAAACCGTCATTAATGATTGCCACACATGCATGGATGCTTCTAAACCTTTTTGATACCATGTTTTTGGAAAAAGAGAATCAAATGAAAGATTAATTTGATAGCTTTTGATGGATGATACATAAAAAATCATCAATACATTCACCCATAAATTTATTCTTTTCATGATCATCCCTTCCTTATAACAGCTCCTTTTCCACCTTCATCATGACAAATATTGCGTTTTAGAGTCAATGAAAATATTCAATTAGAATATGTTGGGCAATAAAAAAACCCCGCTTTTAAATAGCGGGGCACGTAATAATTATCTCAAAAAGTAACTTAGAATGGTAAGTTATCCTCAAAAGGAGGCTCATCTTGAAAATCAATTTCCCCTGTTGAAGGAGATGGAGCTTCTTCTTTTTTAGAAGCCTTACTTGCTTTAACGCGCGTTTGTGCTTTTTCTAATTGCGCAAGTAAATCACGTTCAACGGCATTATTTGGATTAAGTTGTACACCTGTATCCGCATCATCTGCCAAAGACGGACCAAATGCTGTTTCAGCCGGAGTCCCATTTGATAGGAATACAACACGCTCTGCAACAATAGAATGTTTGCTGCGTTTTTGTCCTGCTTGATCATCCCATGAATCTAACTTAAGACGACCTTCAATAAGTACCGGACGGCCTTTTTGTAAATATTGGCGACAACTTTCTGCTTGCGCACCCCACACATCAACATCGATATAGCATACTTCTTGTACCAAATTACCTGATTGTTTATTTTTGAATTGACGATTAGTTGCTAATCCAAGACGACATACTCCCTGCCCGGATGGAAGCGTTCGGTATTCAGGATCTCTTGTTAAATTACCAACAATAATAATACGATTAAATGCTGCCATTGTTGACCTTTCATAGATATTTATTTTATATTTTTTCTTTACCAAAAAAAATGATACCGTTACTATTTATTCACGATACCACTTTTTATGATAATAACAAAAAAATATCTTTTGCTAAGCATTCATTTTTTTTAACTTAATCCTAAAAATGAATATTTCCTAAACATATCCTCAACAATACGTCGTTTTGCTGCAACATCAAACTCTTTTGATTCAATGTGTTCAAGATCATCTATAAAATCCATACGATCATTCACCTGCACACCTTGTATTATTCGTTTTTCTTGGGTTATTCGTTTTTTAAGATCGTAAATTAAATATAACATTTTACCATATTGTTCATCATCAAGTGGTTTTGATGTATCAACAAAAAGAGAATTGATATCAACTAATGCACGACGTATTTGACTATAATCTTTTTCATTAAAAGCTTTATAACTTCGGTATGCAAGCCAACTGCTCAAAATAGTTGGTGTTAAAACGGCAATTTTCCCAACACCAATATATTGTTTTTGTATATTTGCTAATTGCTGTTGAACTTTTCCTCCAGCTTGTCCTCCAAGAAATTGTCCTAATAGCGTTTTGCCTACAAAATAATTCATCCATGTTGTAGGATTCCATCGACTATTTGCTATTAATGCATCAAGCAATGATTGGAAAGAACTACTTCTTCCTAAATCTATATCATGTTCTATTTCTTTTTTTTGTTCATCTGAAATGGATGATAAATTATTAACAAAATCTTTAATTGATACTTTTGCAGCTTCAATATTTTCTTGTGGTATTAATAATTCATTTTCTATCTCACCTTCACTACCACGAAACACATCTTTCATAATATTGCGTACAGGATCAATAATATACTCAGTAACATTATTTTTAATTGATTCCAAAGACTGTTCTATTTGTTTCAAACCAATATTTTGATATCCCCATCCTAATGTTAATGCTGCAGCCCCATATTTCAACCAATGGCGTTCAACATGTCTTGGTATTTGGGTATCTTTCATTTCTGATAAAAGTTGATTTTTAAAAAAGCGTACCCGTTCAAGTTTTGCTTTTAATAACTGAATTCGTACCATAAATGAAGACATTTCATCAACATTTTTTATTGGTATTTTTATACGTATCAATAAATCGAGTAATCCATCAACCCATGCATACGCTTGTATATAATCTGCTTTAAATACACTTTTATATTTATGATCATACATATTGCCATGCTCTGCAAGTTGTCCCAATAGAACATACAATTCTCCTTGATGACTTTGCAGTTGATCAAGATGATGTTCAACTTCATCTTTTTGAGAAGATCCAGTAACCCATTTCATTGGATTTTTTGCTAAAAAATAAATCCATGGATGACTTTTTTGATAACGCCAATATGCAATACGACTGTTAATTTCCTGTAAGGTTTCTAAAATTTGAACATACGCAACATCATATAAAACCTTTGCACACTCTACAATTGTACCACTTTGTTCTTTTTCATAATTTTGTAAAATTACCGTATTACTTTCAGTCGGGAAATTAAGAACTATTTTTCGTAATGCGATAATGGCTTGAGGTATTGTAGAAATTGCAAAAGCTTTTTGATGTTGAGATGCATCAATGGATTGATTCGAAAAAATAGTTACTAAAAAAAGAAATAGGCTTTTTATATATATCTTCACAATTCCCCCTTTTACATAAAAATGGATTATACTGCAGAAAGTATAATCCACAACTTATACAACAATCCAGAATTAAAAAATACGAATATAATTCCTATGCAGCAATACGACCTAAAAATGCATATTTATTAAACATATTTTCAACAATGTTATGCTTTGTGTCTGAATCGTATTGTTTTAATTCCAGTTTTGCTACATCTGCTAAAAATTCATGCGCCAATGGATCTTTAAGCGTGTGAGCTCTATGACGTAATTTAAAAATCAAGTACAACAATTTACCATACACATAATCATCAAATTTTGTCGCTGATTCTATTAATAAAGAATTAACATCTGCAAGCGCAATTCGTATTGGTGCATAATTTTTTGTAGTAAACCATTTATATATATATGCTGTACCACTAATTGTAGAAATTAAAGGAATTAATGCAGCAAACATCAATGTTAATTCCTGATCAGCACCTTGCCTACCGATTTTTTCCGCTGCAATGGCAATAAGTTGAAATAGTTTAATAATTTTTTTATCAACAATATCAGTATATTTTTTCAACGGATTCAAATAATCTTCCACAACACGTAATAAAAGGCCTCCTCTTTCTAATTTCATCCATAAAGCAAAGCCATGCGGAGTATTCCAAGTTTGCTTACTCAAATCAGTAACAGCCTTCCGCACTCT
>DATAXH010000136.1:0-4144 GCA_036266775.1 Candidatus Babeliales bacterium
AAATCAAATGTTCCAAACAGCTCTGGAATACCAATGGTTTTTTCATCTCGCGCAAAAGCTTCACTTGCGGTAATTGCAACAAAATCAAATTCATATGCTGATGGTAAACCTTCAATAAAAAACTGTTGTGGAGCAAATAAAGGAATAAACCGATCATCATATATTGTTGCATGATTTTTCTGAAACATGCATAACATAACAACTAAAAGAAAAAACTTTTTCGACATTGATCTACCCTGCGCTATTACTATTTTGTCGAATCTCAGATTATTTGTTGAATCAACTCTTACATTATAATATCTGATTTTCGTTTTTTTAAAAGCACAAACCCATCCATAATAGATGTGAAAGTTTTAAAAAAACATGATACACTTTCACACATGTTTTCGTATCAAAACTGACTTTAAGGAATGTTATGAAAAAATATATCCTCATGCTGAGCATTCTCAGTATAAGTAATCAAAAAGGAAATCAGATGAATAGTAATGTACAAAATATTCAAGCAGTTATTTTGGCTGCAGGCAGAGCAACACGTTTTCACACAGATACAACAAAACTCGCATATCCAATTTGTGGGCAACCTATGATTCTTTTTCCCATCAAATTACTCCAAAAATTAAACATTCCAACTATTGTTGTTGTTGGATATCAAAAAGAACAGATTAAAGATATTATTGCCAATGAAAATATTGCAGTCGATTTTATTACACAAGAAAAACAAGACGGCACTGGGCATGCGGTTGCATGCACCAAACATGTATGGAATCGCGATCATATTTTAGTCATGAATGGTGATGTTCCTTTTGTTACGCAAGATATTATCACTGCATTATATAAACAACATACAGAAAGCAATGCTGCCATTAGTTTTATAACATCATCAAATCCAGATGAAACAGCAAAAGCATATGGAAGAGTTATCACAACGGACAATACAATAAGCATCATTGAAGCAAAAGATTTGCAAGGCAACATCAATGCATACAACTGTGTTAATGCGGGCATTTATCTTATTAATACAAACTTTTTGCAAGATTACATCACAATGCTCAACACCCAGAATGCAAGCAAAGAATTTTACATAACTGATTTAGTTAAGATAGCAAGTGAACATAATTTTCCTGTCACAACCATAGATGTGCCATTTAATACGGTGCGCGGCATTAATACATTTCAAGAATTAGCAATCGCAGAACATGTTAAACAAACTGAATTGATTAATCACTGGATGCATAATGGTGTACGTTTTTCTTTTCCGCACAATGTTTACATAGATCTTAATGTAACGATTGGCCAAGGATCATTTATTGGAAACGGAGTTCATGTATGCGGTGACACAATTATTGGGCAACATTGCACCGTTAAAGAGTTCTCATCTCTCAATAATGTCATACTTGAAGATAATGTAACTATTCACTCGCACAGCGTACTTGAAAATGCGTACATCAAAGAATGCGCAAAAATTGGACCATTTGCACGATTCCGTAATAATGTCACCATTGGCGAACAGTGCATTATTGGAAATTTTGTTGAAGTTAAAAACAGCACTATTGATACAGAAACAAAAGCTGCACATCTCACATATATCGGTGATGCAACGGTTGGAGCACACGTCAATATCGGTGCAGGCACCATCACCTGTAATTATGATGGTGTTAACAAACATGAAACAATTATTAAAGATCATGCATTCATTGGCAGCAATAATGCTCTAATAGCACCTATCACCATTGGAAATAATGCATTTACCGCAGCAGGGTCAACCATAACTTCTGATGTTCCGGATGATGCGTTGGCAATTGCACGGGCTCATCAAACAATTAAATGTGACTATAGGAAAAAACAAAAACAACAGCCACAATTACTTCCTCATCAAGACAGTCATAAGCTCGATGAATTTTTATTTAATGGTGCTCGTGTGATACACACTGATAATTCAGAAGAAGAACAATGATCCGCTTTATTCATACCGCAGACCTTCACTTTGGCATGGAAAATTACGGAAAAATTGACGCCAAAACAGGAATTCATACCCGCTTGCTTGATTTTGAAAAAGCACTCAATAGTTGCATTGATACCGCAATTGCAGAATCTGTTGATTTCTTTTTATTTGCAGGTGATGCCTATAAAACTCACAATCCAAGTCAAACACAGCAAAAATTGCTATTCAAATGTTTTTTACGTTTGTACAAAGCGCACATTCCAATTGTTATTGTTGTAGGAAACCATGATCATCCTTTAAGTTTTGGAAAAGCGCATGCGCTTGATATGTTTGGAGAAATACCTGTTGACGGTTTTCACGTGTTTTCAAAACCCGGATCAGTTGTTCTCAACACCAAAAATGGACCAATCACTGTTGTTGGAGTTCCGTGGCCAACGCGAAACACTATCGCGATCAATGATAAACATCTTGATACATCAAATTCACAACTCACGGAATATATTTCCAAAGCAATTGCACATATTATTACTGATTTTGCACAAAAAATTGACCAAACTATTCCTGCAGTGCTTGCAAGTCATATTACCGTGAGTACAGGAATATTTTCTGGATCAGAAAAAAGAGCAATTTACGGAAATGATCCCATGCTTATGCCATCACAATTAGCGCTTAAACCGTTCGATTATGTTGCATTAGGGCACTTACACCGTCATCAAAATCTTAATCCATCAGGATATCCGGCTATCGTATATTCAGGATCAATTGAACGCATCGATTTTGGTGAACGTAAAGAAGAAAAAGGTTTTTGCCTTGTCAGTATTCCAGAAAAAAATAAAGCAACCTATGAATTCATTCCTGTCGCTACGCGACCATTTATCCAAATTGATGTAATACTACAATCAGGTATTTCACAAACAGATCAGATCATTGAAAAAATAAAGCATCTCAACTTACGGGATGCTATTGTTAAAATTGTGTACACCATTCCTGAGGGAAAAAAAGATTTGGTTGATTTAAAAATTATTGAACAAGCGTGCCAAGATGCACATGATTTGATTGGTGTTATTCCGATACATAATTCTAAAACTCGCGAAAAAAGAAGTTGTGCGCTTAAAGTTGCTATGGATCTGCCAACATTGCTCAACAATTATTTTGCAACAAAACCTGAGCTGAATGATAAGCAAAATGATCTTGTAGAAAAAGCTCTTAATCTTTGGCAACATCATCTTGATCAGCAAGAGCACATGTAAAAACAACAAGAAATAACAGGTATGAAAAAAGTAATAACAATGACTGTCCTCCTTACAATAATGACCAGCACAGTCATAGTACCATATTGTACCCTATCAAAAACAATACCTGTATATTATCACATTAAAAATATTCCCAATCACCGAAAAATTAAACGTCTCGCGCAATCTATTCATTGTTTATCACGCTTACATGCACATCATTATCGTTATAAAGCTTGCCACATTATTGAACACACAAATTCCATACAGATGGGAACAGCAATTTTTTCTAATCGCATCATATGCGATTGCTTAAAAAAAACCATTCAAACAGAATCACTCAGACCCATAATTATACTCTTACAATATGCACAAGAGACTCTTGATATACAACATGATCATTTTGTATGTGAACTTTTTATACTGATTTTTACCGTTCACAAACGGATTCTTTTTAATGAATGTATAGAGCATCATCATCCCATAAAAAAAAATACGCTCGAAGCTATTATTGCCATCAGCAATGTCATCAATCAACTGCCCATTGCAGAGATATTAAATGCAATCGATATGCTGGTGACAGAATTGCCACCATTTATAGAAAAGTATGAATTAAATACAAAAATTGGTTGGAAAGCTTGGTTAAAAAAATATTGGTGGGTACCACCTATATTTGGCGCATGGTTTGGATTAAAAATTTTATTTAAGTTGCAACGACCGTTCTATTTTTATTCACCCTATTTTTCGCCACGACCACAAATTCAGCTTGATCAACCAGTGATCATTATTGAACCAACTGAAGTGACAGATCCTGTGTTGTCGGAATTAAAAAAAAACGGTTAAATATTATTATTTTTCGCAATTAATGTTTGTATACGATCTACCATCGCATTCATAGATTCATAATATTTTGGTATATTGCGTGCAATAATATCTGCAATTTCTTGATGATACATATGAGAAGTTTTAT
>DATAXH010000137.1:0-2759 GCA_036266775.1 Candidatus Babeliales bacterium
CATCGAGAATGAGAATACGTTGAATATTGTTACTTCTGTTAAGTGCATATGCTGCTGCGATTGGAATTGGAGCATACACATGACCCTTGTTACCGCAATTATGTCCTGCAAAAGAATATCCTTCAGCTAATGCGATTGCATACTGTGGTTTTGAAAGATTGTCTTTTGTTATAACAGATTCAGTTGCTGCAACAATTATACTGGCATTATCAAGGAGCGGTGGAAGATAGCTTTTGCTATATGTATTGGTATACCACCACATGCTGCCTGAATTATAAATTTTTGAAAGTGTTTCACTGGTATTGTTATCTAAATTATCTAAATATGTTTGCGAATGTATGCGAGTTATTTCTGGAGATTGATGAGAGAGTTTGCGTGGAATTTGAGGTTCCATTGTGTATGTGATGATGCAGAATATGTTGCATACATATAAAATTTGCTTGAGCATGTGATTCCTTTTTTTGAGTACAGATGAAGAAATAATCACTTTTTAGGTGATTTTTGTCAATATTGTTAGTTGATTTTTCTCACAGATTTAATAGAACTGATATAACCGTTTATGTTTCGACAAGCTCCCTACTTCGCCAAATGGCTTCGTAGGGATACGGCAATACGAACGGAGAGAAAGAATATATTTTAATAGGAGTTCTTATGAAGTTGACGAATTTTCGTAATCTATTTTTTGTTGTAGGACTTATTTTTTCTGTTATTGTTACAGCGTATGATGTTGAAGGTCTGCGATATATTGAATGTGAGTTGCGATTACGTGAAAGAGCTGTCTATCGCCATCATGATGATTTTAAACTGATAGATGACAAAAGTTCTTATGCAAGTTTTACCCATCCTCATATTCCGGTTAAAGAGGGTACGAGTCAAAACTGGAGTGGTTATGCAGCAGTCACAAAATTATCTCATCCAACAACAGGAAGCGTTAGCGCAGTATATGGTTCATGGGTTTGTCCGACATTATCTTCAGCAACTCACAATACGTCTTGTTCATTATGGGTTGGTATAGATGGGTACAGTAGCAACTCAGTTGAACAACTTGGTACGGAACATGATTGGTATAATGGTCATCAATCTAATTACGCATGGTTTGAAATGTATCCCAATTATTCATATGAAATTACTGGTTTTCCCGCAAATCCTGGAAATATTATCAGTGCATCAGTTGTTTATCAAGGCAATGGTGTATTTGTTTTATCAATAGCTAATCTTACTGCAGGCGTTCATACAACAATTCCAACATCGTATACAGTATCGCATACGGCGCAGCGTAGTTCAGCAGAATGGATATTAGAAGCACCATATTCTGGAAGCATATTACCATTATCGCATTTTGGCACTGTTCATTTTAGTAATTGTACTGCAACGATTAATAATGTTCATGGAGCTATTAATAACAGTCATTGGGCTGATGATAAACTCATCATGGTTACTGCAACTGGTTCATCAAAAGCAGTACCATCAAGTTTAACTTCTGGCGGGCAAGCGTTTAGTGTTAAATGGTATCATGAGTAAAATAAAATAAGTTGAGGCTAAAAAAAAGGCGTTCTGAAAAGAATGCTTTTTTTTTATGTGGCTTGCCCTTTCCTTCGACAGGGCTCAGGATAAACTTCGCTTTAGCGTAGTAGGGTAGCATGATAGTTATAGTTTTTTAATGTTATGTAACATGCAAGTAAATTAAGTGATGTATTTTGCCATGTCAGAGAAGCCATATCTTTGAGTTTTTGTATATGTGACATGTAACTATTATCGGAAAGTATACGATTAATTTGAGCACATATTTTACTGATTTCACGGTGATTATATTCAAGAAGGTAACGGATACATTGTTGTTTTTGGATACTATATGTGTAATGTGCTTGTTGCGCTATATCCATCCATTCAGTAAATAGTTTATTGGGTGGATATGCTGCTTGCAGTTTTTGCAATGTACTGTTGATCTCTTTGAGTGCTTCAATTTCTTTATCAGATAACTTTTTTGGATCTATGTTCTTTAAAAATGTATATACTTGAGTGGCAAGAAACCGATCGTAAGGTTTTTGTAGAAATTCTCTCAGAGCAGTGAAATTCTGAGGTATATATGTGATATGTTCACTGTTAGGGATATTATATATATCGTTAAAAATCCAATCCATATCAATTGCATAAAATCGATTAGTGTTATTATCAATAAAAAGATTACCATTATGACGATCTATGTTTGATGTAAATATATCGAGTGCTGCAATTTTACAAAGATCTTTATTAAGAGTGAGACTTGTTAAATTTCTTTGACCTATTAAAGCACCACAAATATTTATGTGATCAGCTAGTGCAACCTTATCAACTTCTGTACCGGGTACAACAGTGTGTACTGTTTTGGTTATATGAGGATATTTATCAACAGATTGTAAAGAGGTATCATGTGCAGGAATAATCTTAACATCATTAATATTGATGTCAGCCGCGATACCAATTTTTGCACCAACTGTTTCATGAATTGAAGGTTCTGCATCAGGTGTAATACAATGATTTTTGGTGTTATATTTTAAGATAAATTGTTTCTTATGTGCATCTTCTATTAAAAACACATCTTTTCCGTATCCCAGTGTTGCTACTTGGGTAAGTGGGCCAGTAAAAGAGACATCTGCACAAAGAGATGTTACAAAAAAGAGATGTGCAACAAAGAATAAACTTTGTGCAATTGAAGATCGTTTTTTTATCAAAAAGTTCATGATTTTCCCCTAATTTTAATGCTTCTTTCTATGAATGTG
>DATAXH010000138.1:0-9176 GCA_036266775.1 Candidatus Babeliales bacterium
GCTCTATGTGCTTCGCCATGGTATCCTTATCCATAAGATGTCCTCAATTAAGGTGCTAAAAGTGTTGTTATTTTCAGCTTACCTTAAAAGAGGACATTTTCATTTGTCTTATAATGAGGACATTATCACTTATCGATCACAAACCTACATATTGGGACTTAAAAATTTTATAAATCTATGATATAGTTATCATCAGTGTAAAAACTATTCTTTGCGAGAAGGATTTACCTTTTTATGAAAGGTTATATATGTTCGCTCGCAATGAGAAAGTTGTTTATCCGGGTCATGGTGTTGCAGTTATTAGCTGTGTCATTGAAAAAAAAATCGCAGGTAAATCCTTACAATTTTTTGAATTGCGATTTCTCAATAAAGATATGACGATTCTTGTCCCAACAGAAAATGCGACTGCTGTTGGAATTAGACATTTGAGTTCTGCCGAATATATTAAAGATATTTTTAAATTATTAGCACAACCAATGATGGCCAAGCAATTGGATGCCGCAGCAAGCAATTGGAATAAGCGCAATAAAGAATATCAAGGAAAACTTCGCAGTGGCAATCTCTTAGAATTGTGTGCAATTTATAGAGACCTGAGACAGATTGAAGGTAACAAAGAACTTTCATTCGGTGAAAAAAGCTTATTACAGCAAACTGAAAATCTTCTTATTGAAGAAATTGCAATAGTTACAAAAATAGCAGCTTCTGATGCGGCTCGACAATTAAAAGAGTTGGTTGTCGATAAAATAAAGCTCAATGAATCAGTTGTGCACCAATAGACGTTATTTTAATTAGGTTTTGTGGGTCCCCAGTTTACGCTGGGGATTTTTTTATTAATGCGCAAATTTCATATATACTTATGTATATGAAAACAATCAAAATGCCATTTATGCTTGTTATATACGGACCAACAGGTGTTGGTAAAACAGATTTTGCACTCGCTATTGCGCAAGCTATCCCCGCTGAAATTATTAATATGGATGTCGGGCAATTTTATACCCCTTTATCAATTGGTACGGCGAAACCCAATTGGAGAGAAAGCCCTATCCCACATCATCTTTTTGATATTATCGATACTCCTATCAATTATACCGTCACCGAATATCGATCATTATTGTATAAAACAGTCAAAGAAGTCAGTGATCGGGGAAATTTACCCCTTCTGGTTGGCGGAAGTGGCTTTTATTTACATGCTTTACTTTTTCCGCCGCAAGGAGCAATTCCTGATGTTGACATATCTGTGTTGTATTCAGAAGAGACAAATTTGTGGCAGGAACTATATAAAATCGATCCCCAACGCGCCTCACGCATTGATAAAGCAGACAAATATCGCATTGAACGTGCATTAACCATTTGGCATGCAACACACAAATTGCCTTCATTATATATTCCTACGTACGATCCAGAAGCAGATTTTATGATTCTTTTTTTAGAGCGAGATCGTCAAGAATTGAAAGAAAGAATTAATGCTCGTGTGTTCGAAATGCTGCACCATGGCTGGATTGAAGAAACACAAAAACTTGAACATACGCCTTGGCAACCGTTTATTCAACAGAAAAATCTGATTGGGTATAATGAAATTTTTGAATATCTATCGCAAAAAAGTGATGTTACACTTTTTACGAAGATGATTGAAGAAATTAGTGCGCAGACACGACAGTATGCAAAACGACAATTCACCTTTTGGCGTAAATTAGAGCGTGAAATAAATAAAGAAAAGCAGTATACTGGCACATATGTTGGATGTCTTGAAACAGTGAACTTGACGAATATGAAGATTCATTTATATATTAATGAACTATTACAACGGCTCCATAGCAAAATAGGTAAAAAATATGAATAAATGGGAAGATTCTTTTAAGAAAATGTCAGTTGAGAATGGTAATCAGATGTGCCATTGTTCAAATAATCAAGGTCTTTTTGTACCGAACAGACAGTTAAGTATTGTGGTGGCAATAACTTTGTTATTGGCCTTTTCTATTTTTATGACAGGTTATTTTTTAGGTAAAAGAAAAGCTGTTGAACAATTTGCGCAAACTATGCAGCAAGAAGCCGTTGCAGATAAAATTTATACAACTATGCTTTTAACGTCCGCCGAAGCTTTGGCGAAAGAGGACAGGCAAGCTGATACATTAGTAATGTATGCAGATGATACTATTATTGCATCAGCTACAATTAATCAGGAAATGAGCGAAACTCCGATTGTTATGCCTCAGGATGTATCGTCAGATGTACCATCTCAAAAATATTATGCGCAATTGATAGGGTTTGGGACAGAAAAAGCAGCACAAGCTTTTACAAAAAAGCTTTTTGCAAAGGGAATTGAAACAGAAGTAAAAAAGCGATCGAGCAAAACAGTTAAAGGGCATACATCTTATTGGTATCAAGTGGTAACAGCCCAATATGCTCATAAAGATGATTTATTACATCTTGTTGATAAACTTACTAAAGAAGAAAATATTAAAGATGCTCGTATATGCATATGTTAAATTTGAATAAACATAAAAGAAAGGTTTTATAGTATGATTATGACTATTCGCAACCAGTTTAAACAGTCAACAGTTCGATATATTGCAATCATGATCGTTGTTGCTTTAAGTGTTGGGATGGTTTCTATCCCGTCATTATTACGACAAGCGGGGGATGCATGGGCAGTTCAAGTTAATGGTAAAAAGGTTTCGTATCGTGAATTTGCACAAGAAGTTGCTGAACAAAGTGAATTTCTTGCACAGATCCGTGCACAATATGGTCAATATGCTGATCTTTTGATGCAGGCAATGAATTGGCCTACTGATCCAAAAGCGTTGGCTTTTGATGTTTTGGTTAAAATAGCGCTTTTAAATCAGTTTGTTGATGCTATTGGTATTCATATTCATTCTCAATATATTGCTGAAAGCATTAATGATGCTCAGTTTGCTCGCCAACATTTGCAAAGAATTTTGCCACAATTTCTTTTCGATACAACTGGCGGAATCAACGCTGAAAAATTGAAAATGTTTTTGCATCATAAAGGAATGTCTATTCGTGATTTTGAACATAAAATTGAACAAAGTATTGCACAGCTACAGGCTATGCAATTTGTTGCTTCTACATGTTATGTTCCTTTATTTGATATTGAACAAGAATTTGTTGCACAAAATCTTGGTAAAGATTTTTCATATCTAATGTTTTCATTGGATTCATTTTTAGCAATAGAAAAGAAAAAGAACATCAGTGATGAAGATGTTTTTGATTTTTATAACAAAGAAAACAATCAGCGTCGCCGTTATTGGGTTCCTGAAAAACGTGATGGCATTGTATGGAAGTTTGATGCTAAAAGTTACAACACATCCATTTCCGAAGAACAGATGAATCAATATTATGAAGATAATAAAATCAGTAAATATATTCTTGATCCGGTTAAAATTCATGTGCAACAAATAAGTGAAAAACAGCTTGCGCAACATCCTGCTATGACCCTTGAGATGATTAAAGAAGATATTCAAAAAAATCCTGCATCTGCATGGGCACAAAAATGGGAATCTGTGGAACCGTTTGCTCGTGGTGAAAAAAAAGGAGCTTTTGAAAAAGAGGCATTCTTATTACAAAATGCTGGAGATATCTCTTCTGTCATAGAAACAAAAGATGGTAAAGTTATTGTGCAACTTATTAAACGAATACCGCGCACCTATAAACCATTCAATTCTGTGAAAAATGAAATTAAAAATATTTTAATGGAAAAACAGTTTAAAAAGAATTTTGTGAAAGATTTAAAGGATGTTGCAATAAAAGGCGATTCGCAAGCAATTGAATCATTTATTGCTCAAAAAGGCGGCAAGAAAGAAATGGCTGTGGGTGTTAGTAAAAATGATACAGTTCTTTCCCAAGAGCTTTTTGGTCTGAAAAAAGGAGAATATGCCTTTTTTGTGGAAAATGAGACCGGATTTGCTGTTCAACTTGCCAATATTGCAGAACGTCATCTTCCAGAGTTTAATTCGATTAAAACAGTTGTAAAAGGTGATTTGTGCGAAGAACGTGCGTATGATGCGATGATACATGCAGTACAAGAAGCAAAAGATGCAACAGCGGATAGTTCTTTTGAAGCAATAGCGAAAAAATACAATGTGCCATTACAATATACAGGCATGATTCTTCCAGGTGATAATAAAAAAATGCAAGAGTTAGAGAAAAAAGGACTTCCAGCGCGAACTATGCTTGAACTCAATAAAGAAGGCTTGGTCTTATTGCATAATAATGACAGAACAAGCTTTTTGATAAAAGTTGATGCAATTGAGGAATATAGCGAAGGAGACCTTTTGGCAGCAGAAAAAGAGATAAAATCTCATTTAACGTCTCACCGCATGAAGGCCCAAGTAGAGAGCACTATTGCTTCTTTGCATAGAAATGCTACAATAGAAACTAATGAAACAACAGTTATAGCTGGCGAAGAATATTCAGAATGAAAATAAAAACAACAACTGGAGCTCGTGAAGAGCATTCAAAAGAGAAGAATCAAGCTGAACTATCGATGAAGAAAAAGATGCTTGAAGTCACCTTTTCCCAAATAGATAAACAATATGGCAGCGGTGCTGTTATGAAGCTTGGAGAATCGAGCCATAATAACATAGAAGCAATTTCCACAGGCTCTATTCTTATTGATCGTGCGATTGGTATAGGTGGTTTGCCAACTGGAAGAATCATTGAAATATTTGGACCAGAGGCATCGGGTAAAACAACTTTAGCGATGCATGTGATTGCTCAAGCGCAGAAGCGCGGTGGCATCTGTGCTTTTATAGATGCTGAACATGCGTTAGATGTTACATACGCTAAAAATTTAGGAATTAATGCCGACGAATTGATTATTTCACAGCCAGATTATGGCGAACAAGCGCTTGATATTACGGAAATGCTTGTACGATCAGGAGCTATTGATGTGATTGTTATTGATTCTGTTGCGGCTCTTGTACCAAAAGCTGAGTTGGAAGGAGATATGGGTGATTCTCATATGGGCTTGCAAGCAAGGCTTATGTCTCAGGCATTACGTAAATTAACGCCGGTTATTCATAAATCAAAAACGGTGCTTATTTTTATCAATCAGATTCGTCAGAATATCGGTGCAATGCCTTTTGCTAATAAAGAAACAACTACTGGTGGTAATGCATTAAAATTTTATGCATCAGTAAGGCTTGATGTCCGTAAAATTGCGAGTCTTAAAAAAAATGAGGTTAACGTTGGGAATCGAGTTCGTGTACGTGTTGTTAAAAATAAAGTGGCTCCTCCTTTTAAACAGGTAGAGCTCGATTTATTATTTAGCGAAGGTATTAGTAAAGAGCTTGATCTTCTTGACGCAGCATTGCATTTTAAAGTTATAGCACAGTCTGGTTCATGGTTTGCGTTTAATGATGTCAAAATTGCCCAAGGCCGTGATCAGGTGTTGCAATATTTAAAAGACGGTAAAGCTTTTACTGAAGTTTATATCAAAGTGATGGAAGCTGTTTCGATAGAAAAAAACAGTTTTGCTCCAGAATCAGATGTTCACGTTAAAGATAGTAGCCCAGAATTTGATTAATTAATTGTTTGAGAAAAAGGTATATGTTGAAAGAGAAAAAAGAAAGCACGACGGCACAGTTGGTTAATCAGCAAATTCGTGCTGAGCGTGTTCAGCTTATAGTGCAAGATGGTGAAAATATCGGCGTTGTAAGCAGAGGTCAAGCTTTACGTCAGGCGGAAGAAGCAGGACTGGATCTTGTTATGATAGCGCAAGCAGGTAAAGAAGGTGTGCCTGTTGTTAAAATCATGGATTTTGGCAAAGTACTTTATGAAAAAAAGAAGAAAACTATTGAAGCAAAAAAGCATCAAAAAGTTATTCAGATTAAAGAAGTAAAGATGAGTCCTAAGATTGGCGAGCATGATTATCAAATAAAGATCAAGCAAGCTGTGCAATTTTTAACTTCAGGTAAGCGAGTAAAAATAACGCTTTCTTTTAGAGGCCGTGAGATGACATCTAAAGAATCTCGTGGAGCAGAAATTTTTGATAAAATACAAAAGAATTTTGAGAGTCATCCTTGGGCACATAATCTTGTCCAAGAGCAGGATTCAAAATTAGGTAAAATGTGGTCACGTATTTATTATTTAAAATAAATACATATTAGGGATGCATACAATGGCAAAAATAGCAAAATCAGCTAAACATAGAATGAAAACAAATTCTTCCGCAAAAAAGCGTTTTTCAAAAACGGGCGGAAAAAAGGTTAAAATTAAACGTGGTAAAGCTTTTAGACGTCATTTGATGACAAGAGCGAATGCAAAAACAAATCGTCAGTTGCGCCAGGCGACGTATTTTAGTGATGCAGATTTACCTGGAATAAAACTTTTATTACCATATTAATTATATAAACGAATAGAATAATTAGGATTTACTCATGTCACGAGTTAAACGCGGTCTAGCGACTAAAAAAAGACATAAAAAACTTCTCAAACAAACCAAAGGTTTTTGGGGACAACGTAAAAATATTTTCAGAAGAGCACATGAAACGTTAGTACGTGCATGGGCTTTTGCTTTTAAAAGCAGAAAATTGTATAAACGCGATATGCGTGCTCTCTTTATTTCTCGTATTACTGCAGCAGTAAGATCTAACGGGACATCATACAGCAAATTTATGCATGGTCTTAAGACTGCTCGCGTTGATCTTAATAGAAAAATGTTAAGTCAATTGTCAATTCTTGAACCAAATGCCTTTTCTAAGATTGTTGAGATTTCTAAACAATAGATCTCTTGACAATGCTTTGCGAGAATCATTAGACTACTTCCAAGAATAAAGTTAAAAAAAAAGGGGAGACTTATGGAAGTAGTATTAGTTTTAGAGGAAAAAATAAAAACTTTGGTTGCTTTGGTGAAATGTTCTAAAGAACACAATATTGCCTTGCAGTCAAAGTATGATTCATTAAAAAGCGACTTTGATAAATTAAAAGCAGAAAATGATATGCTTTGTGAAGGCAATGCGCAATTGACTTGTCAATTAAATGCTGTAGAAAAATCAATACAAAAAGAAACCTGTCATGTACAGGAGCTTACGGCAGAACGTTCTATAACTCGTTCAGCCCTTGATGATTTAATAAAAAGTATTGATTCAATTGTTGAGAACGAAAATCAACTATGATGAATGAAAAAAAAAGCTATAAGGTACAAATTTTTGAAGAGACCTATGTTCTTTCAAGCGATCAACCAGAAGCGTTAGTAGTAAAAGCTGCGGAAATGGTAGATGCTTCCATGAAAGAAATTAGTCATAAGTTTGCGATTACCGATGTAAAAAAAATAGCAGTGCTCACCGCGCTGCGTATTGCAGATAAACTGTTATATTGGGAACGTGAACATGCTAACAATGAAAAAAGAACTATGGCTCTCAAAGATTATATTGAACAAGAATTATCATTGTTAAATTTGTAAATTGTTAACAAGGATTAATTAAAAACAATTTCCTTATTATGTGCATTCCATTACTATAGCTACCATATTCTGCTCGTGGATTCATTATATTAGTATTAAAAAAGCTCTTGGGTTAAAGCCTGTTGAGCATGGGAATGTTCATGATAGATATATCGACCCTTATTATAGGTGCTAGTGTAGCAACTGTTGTTGTTGCAGTAGCATTTTTATTGTTTGCATATAAAAAATATGCAGAAGCATCGTCTTTGGAGCAAAATTCTAAAGAACAATTAAAAAACTCAAAACGTGATATTGAGACGGAACGACAAGCTGCTTTAATTAAAATTAAAGATGAGATGTATCACAAAAGAAAAGAGTTTGAGTTAGAACTTAAGCGCGAACGAATTGAAATTGATCGTCTTCAAACTAAATTAAGTACCAAATCTGAACATTTAGAAAAGCGTGAAGTTCAGCTCGATGATCTTCGCATTGAATTACAGCAAAAAGAACGTAATTTGTCTCGTCTTGAAGATGCGGTTCGCGTCAATGATACCAAAGTAAAAAGCCTTTATTCTGATCTTATTACCAAACTAGAACAGTTAAGTAATATGTCCAAAGAAGATGCACGGAATGCCCTTTTTGGTACAATTGAATCTGAAGTGCGCCTTGCAAGTCAAAAATATGTTCAAAAAGTTGAAGAAGAAGCACGTCAAACCGCCAAAGAAAAATCAAGCAATATTGTGATTGGGGCCATGCAACGTTACACTGCCGATCTTGTTGCTCCTTACTTATCTGGAATAGTTCATCTTCCTAATGAAGAGATGAAAGGAAGAATTATTGGAAAAGAAGGAAGAAATATTAAGGCATTGGAAATGGCAACGGGTATGGAATTTATTATTGGAGAATCATCTGATATAACCGTATCTGGTTTTAATCCGATACGTCGTGAAGTTGCTGTTCGTACGTTAGAAAAACTTATTGTTGATGGCAGAATAAATCCAACACGTATTGAAGAAACTGTTGTTCAGTGTGAAAAAGATATTGAAGAAATTATTCAAGAATATGGTAAAAATACGGTTCTTGAATTTAATTTACAAGGTATCCATCCAGAAATTATTACACTTCTTGGTAAATTACATTTTAGAACGAGTTATTCTCAGAATGTTCTTGTGCATTGTAAAGAAGTTGGTGTATTTGCACGTATGATTGCAGAAGAAATGGGTCTTGATGGCGCATTGGCATTGCGTGCTGGTTTATTGCATGATATTGGTAAAGCAGTAACGGCAGAAATAGAAGGTCCTCACGCATCTATTGGTGGTGACATTGCAAAGCGTTGTGGTGAGAATGCCATTGTAGTCAATGCTATCGCTGCACATCATGAAGAGGTTCCGTTTGCATCAATTTATGCAATCATTGTGGTTATCGCGGATACTATTTCAGCATCACGTCCTGGTGCACGTAGAGAAACATTAACTGCATATATTAAACGTCTTGAAAAATTAGAAGAAATAGCTGGTACCTTTGAAGGTGTTAAAAAAGCGTATGCTGTGCAAGCGGGTAGAGAACTGCGTGTGATTGTGGAAGAAGATAATCTTAATGATGAACAAGCAAATCTTCTTGCTCATAATCTTGCACGTAAAATTGAACAAGAAATGACTTTCCCTGGTCAAATTAAAGTTAATGTTATTCGTGAAAAACGTTCGATCGAGTATGCAAGGTAAGTATGAATAATACATTGCGACTACTTTTTATTGGTGATGTTGTGGGTGCTGCG
>DATAXH010000139.1:0-2681 GCA_036266775.1 Candidatus Babeliales bacterium
CATTATAGTCGTATCACCAACTGCCAAAAAAAACGCACCGGTGTTGCAGAACTCCGGATAAAAATTGGAACATCATACATTTCTGAAAATTATTTCCAACTCAATTACTACTCAATTCTGGGCATTCCAACCGGCAACAAACAAAATGGTGAAATTATGTTTGAAGCGGTGAATGGTAACAACCATCACTTGGGAATTGGTGCAGGAATTAATATGCAAGCACCACTCAATCGCGATACAACTGCCTGGGCGTTCTGTGCATTCCTTGATCTTGAATCTGTCATTCTCATCAGAAATAAACAGTTCCGCACGTACGATCTCATTGATCAATTCTCACAAAATAGTAAACCTTGGAGCCGATTTATGCTCGTGAACCTACCTCTTGTTCCCAATCAACCTTTTGATCTTGCAACAACCACCAACTTACCAGGTGTTAATTTTTTTACCCAAAAAATTTATGCAAAACCATTTAACGTTGTTGATTTTGCACTCGGCTGGCGACTCAAGGTACGCTCAGTAGAAGGTGAAGTTGGTTACAGCATTTGGGGACATCCAACGGAACGAACAAATCTTAACACACCAATTTGCCAACCATTTGGTATTGCAGGAAGTGCTCCTGGAAAAACAGCAAGCCGCAGCACTATTGCTCAACAAGCACCCGATGATCTTGATTTTGTGCCAGTCACTCGTTTTGATTTGGATAGATCAACGGGAGAAAGTAGCGGTGGATTTACACAACGGGCTATCGCAAGTTTAGGTTGGGCACATCAAGGAGATACAATTGGTGGTGTCTTTGGCATCGGCGGATCAGTTGATATTCCATTCGAAACTTCATTGCTGCAACTCTGGAAAGTCTGGGGAAAAATTTCACTAACCTTCTAAACCCATCTTAACGATGGGTACCCAAAAGAAATTCTATTCCCCCGCTCGTCCTGAGCCTGTCGAAGGATATCTTCGAGCGCTCATCAAAAATTAAAACAACCTCATGTTATTATGCATGAGGTTGTTTAATTTTATCAATTTACTTCTACTTATTTTTGAGCACTATCTTTTTCTGATTTATTATTTTTAGCAGCAAGTTGTTGTTGCTTTACAAATTCTCTCACCAAAACACAATCTTTTACATCTTGCGTACCATAAACAATCGCACCGACATCTTCTAACTTATCAAAATAATTTAATTTTTGCTCAAGATCAGCACAATATATAGCATTATTCATTTTTACAAATTTTTCGAATCTATAAAAAGGTTGCGCCAAATTATAATCTCGTTGATTTCTCAATCTATAAGCTTTTTCAAGAGATCCAAGAGTATCTGTTTCGGTCAACTTTTTGTCCTTGGAACATTCTATTATTTTTGTATGTTTAAATACGTAACTAGGATTATCTTGTTCACGTCCTAAACATATATATGAAATTATTCTATTACCATTGATTTTCGTATGCATTCTATCGTTAAAAATAAACTCTTTTTTTGAAAACATAGTAAAAGTAACATTATTTATAGAAATAAAAACCATCGTTGCAAACATCATTTGTTTTGTCATCATTGTGCATCCTTTTGGATAATAATTGTTATAAAATATTACGTATGACAGTTTACTATACAACCCAAAAATATATACTAATCAAAAAAAATTATATTTAGTCCTCATCATCCTCATCATCTAAGTCTTGGTTAACATAAAAAGGATGCGTTGAATCAAGCATATCATCATCTTCTTCTTCTTTAGGTTTTTCTTCTCGTAGTAATTCCCAATACATTGGTTGACTCATACAACTTTCTTTTTCCGCCTGAGTCAATTGTTTTTGCATATCATCCAACTGACTTTGTGTTTTATCAGCATTTGGCATAGTCCCTATTTCATTACTCAAATTATTTATTTCTTGTCTCAATAATCCATTTTCATATTTTAATTGTGTTAACACTTGTACGGCACATACGATCTGGGTAAACAAATATCCTGTTGTAACAGCACAACATAATAAACCTGCAGCAATAAGACATGGTATCTTATTTTTTTCTATCCAACTTGTTTTTGATACTATTTTCTCAGTACGTTTTTGTGCCATTTGATCAAGCTCAAGGGAAATAATATCATCGCCAAACTGATCGAGCATATCTTGTGATAATTGTTCTTTTTGCAATCGAGAAGTTCCAATAATCAAAGTATCAGACATAAATGCACATTTACCTATAAAACGCCATAATATTGATTCAAGTAATCCAGAATACTCCATTAATTCTGGCAATTCCGTAATAATCAATGCAATCGGTCTTACTTGCTTACGAATCGGTACAACTTCTGCCAATAATCTTTGTTTCCCATTATAATAGGCTTTCAACAATGCTGATGCTTCAATCACATAGTAATCATATCCAGCACGCAATGCCATTGCTTTTGCAATAGCTGTTGTACTAATCTTACTTTTTCCAAGCAAAAGTATTTGTTCTGGAAATTCATAATCATCAGAATCAGCATACAATAGTTTTTTAACATATTTCTTAACAACAGAAGGTGAACAGTTTAAAACTTCTTGAACTAAATTTTCATCAAAAAAATCTTCATGATTAAATCTCCCAATACGTTGAGATTTATCAGTAATAACATAGTTAGACAATAAAAAATTCACAAAAAATAATAATGCACACGCATGATATTTCATAAAATACCTATCTT